>JAFWKS010000014.1 GCA_017511325.1 Erysipelotrichaceae bacterium | reverse complement strand
TGACAATCAGAATAAGCAGATTCGGATCTTAACGTCTTTTTATTATTGATTCAAGGTACGGATTATTGGGCGTTTACTTTGACCTGTATGATTAATGATATCTTTATTGTCCTTGGGAACAGCCAGTATTGCGCTGTCTTTTCTTGAAAACCACAGGATTCTGTTTCTGACATAATCGAAATTAGAGAATCCTCTGGCCATCCTTTTCATATACTTGGGTTTTCTGTTGAAGCCTTCCTGAGGACCGTTGGACAGTCTCTGATAGAAGATCTGAGCACTTTTGTTTTCCTTCTTTACCACAATAAAAGACTTTATTATCTTATTGAACTGTTTTTCAAGCAGATCAGCGAATTCCTTATAGATCTTATAATCCGATTTTCTGTATTCTCTGATGAGTTCCTTTAAGGCTTCACCAGCCTTATCCGGCTTTCCGACATATTCGTCGTTGAAGTTCAGATAGCGGTCTTTCATTTCTTTTAACGGTTGAAACATCGGATCGAGATCGAGAAACATATTCTGGATCCTTTCGGCAGTAGGATATATGCCCAGCTTTCTTGAGAAGCGTTTTGAGGATATCTCCGGTTCGTTGCCCGGCTTGCACAGCAGCACCCATTTATGTCTTTTCAGAAGCACCAGTTCAACGGAATCCTTTCTTGATCTGTATTTCTTATTGTGAAGATAGTTGTATTCGTTTCTTTCCCTGTCCTGTTTCTTCTGATATCTTTTCTTGACGCTATCGATGTATTTTCTTAAAGCTCTTTCAATGACCTGTATGACGTGAAAACTGTCGATGATCGATTCGGCTACAGGCATAAACCTTCTAGGCAGTTCCAGATATGGTCCGTACATATCAGAAATAAGGTATTTGACGTTTAGTCTTTCCTTATAGGTATAGGATCGAAAGAAGCCTGATATGGTCTCATCATATCTGTTGGGCAGCACTTCGATGATATCTCCGCTTATGAAATCCCTGATTATTACGACATATCTTTCATCATATTCTATATCCAGAAACACCTCATCGATCGATACGATATCGGGCAATGGCAGAGGCCTGAAATCAAGATAGCGCATAATGATAGAATGTACATAGGTATCGGAAACCTGATACCTTCGCGATACAGCTGCACAAGTTAAAGTGATATCCTTCATATCCGCCAAGATCATATAGGGAACCATCACTGTAGTCTGCTTATATTTTTCGACGAAGCTGAATTCTTCGTTGATGTACAGGTTACAGACATCATTTGTGCATCTGTATTTTCTTTGTTTCAGATTGATCACGATCACTTTCCCGCTTTGAAGCACGGGATGCCTCACTTTTCTGATGACAAGTCCTTTGGAGTACATCAGATTAGAGCAGTTTGGACAATACATTGTTTTGAGATTTCTTTCGACATTGATGAACACCTTATCATCGCTTTCTCCGCCATAGGATATTATCAGATCGTCATCTGTTTCTCCGCTGACATCAGTAATGCCCAAGACGGAAAGAAACTGTCTGACATCGATTTTATTGTCTATATCATTCATTTAAACTTATAATCCTTTCATCTTATTGACCTCCTTCATAATCAGCACACATTTATAAAGATATAAAAAAAGAGGACTGTTGTCCCCCAAAGTGTTGCATAGAAATGATCAGCACCCAATCAGATTCCCCCAAAGTCTATTCCCCCAGGGAATTTGGATACATAATAATTCTCCACTGAATGGTAGTTTCCTATAAGAAGATATATGCTTTTTTATTAAGTATTAAGAAAGCAGGTAAAAGTCAAAGAAGATATATAGTATCTTATATCTACCTTGCTAAAGCTGTCGTGTGCTCCTTGATGGCGCCTACAGGGCAAGAATTGGCACAAGTACCGCAGTGAATGCATAAACTGTAATCGATTGTAGCGCAGCTGTTTATAAGAGCAATAGCTTTTGTAGAACAACCAAATGTGCAAATTCCACAACCAATACATGCTTTTTGATTTATATCGTATTGCGTTCCACCACAAACATTTTCCAATTTTTTATCTTTTATAATTTTTTTCACAATTTTTCTCCTCCTTTTATAACCTTTTTTCTTTATATAATACGAATTATTCTTTTATTATGACAATAAATGATATAGTCCCTTACTTTCCAAACCGATTTGGACATAATGTACAAATAACCCTGAAATGTTCATAAGATATCCTGATGATCATGACTTATTGCCTTATTGATGAAAATCATGAGATATTCTAATAATTTAGATATAAAGAAGGACAGATCAGTATATGGCGCAATATTCCTGTTTCTTACAACAGTGTGCCTATCCGGCATAGTTGCCCAGAAGCAACTTGCGCTTCATCGCACAGATAAGTAAATTCTTTAATAGATAAATAATGGCCTGTTCAAGCAAGAACTAACCTTTTATTGTAATAATCAAACTTATTAAGATAAAAAAGGCAACAATAAAGTCATTATTTATATACCTTCATACTTTTTAGATTAGAGCGAAGGGTAAGATAATGTATAAAAAAAGAAAAACTTAAAACTAAGTGCAAACTTACAGAATAACACAATATAACAAATAAAAGAGTAGATTTCCTAATTGAAAGTTCAGGATATAAGCAAAGAAATAACAAACT
This sequence comes from Erysipelotrichaceae bacterium, assembly GCA_017511325.1. The sequence continues at coordinate 855 of JAFWKS010000014.1, read as the reverse complement.
ACATAGTTAAAGATTGATGAAAATAAAGAATTAATTTAAACTAATAAAAATAGAGATAAATTATTAGACATGATTAATCATAAAAACACAAAAATTACTTATCCAAAAATCTCAATAATTATTCCTATATTTAATTCGGAAAAATATATTAGAAAATGTTTAAATTCACTAATTAATCAATCATTTCATAATTACGAAATAATATGTGTAAACGATGGATCAACAGATAATTCCATAAAAATATTAAAAGAATATAAAGAATCCAACAAAAGCATTACACTAATAAATCAGCAACATTCTAATGCAGGAGTAGCTAGAAACGCGGGATTAAGAGTAGCAAAAGGAGAATATGTTGCGTTTTTAGATGCTGATGATTATTTTTTAAATAACGCTTTTGATGCAATATTTGAAAAAATAAAAAAAAATAAAGAAGTCGAATTAATAGTCTTTGGAGCATTAAGTTATAATGAAGCAAATAAAAGAACAAAACAAATAAAAGAAAGTATAAGCATTAAAAATTGCCCACAAGAAAATCCGTTTTCTCCAATCGATATGAGCGATTACCTTTTTAATTCTTTTCGATTTTGGGCATGGAACAAATTATATAAAAGAAATATGCTTGAAAAATATAATATCAGATTTCAAAATGTAGAAAGATCAAACGATGTAACATTTGTAGCTGCTTCTTTACTCCACGCACAAAAAATAATGATAATAAACGATTATTACGTTGTTCATAGAGAAGGCCATTGTACCAACATGCAAGCAAACAACGTCGACAAACCATTAGAATTTTGGAAAGCTTATAAAGAAGTTGTGAAACAGGCAAAAAAGATAGAGAAAGAAAACTATATT
>JAFWKS010000181.1 GCA_017511325.1 Erysipelotrichaceae bacterium | reverse complement strand
AGGCATGGTATCTCTTGATTCGAGACAGTACATCTCGACATTTCTGCCTCCAAAGCGACGGGCCGTTCTCGCACAGTCGATCGCAACGTTGCCACCGCCGATAACGATAACTTTGCCATCAAGCTTCTGGTTTTGATCTTCGCTCGCTTTCTTGAGGAAATCGACAGCGATGAAAGTACCTTCAGCTGTTTCGTTAGGGATGCCAGGAAGCTTGCCGCCCTGGCAGCCGATAGCGATATAGAAGGCTTTGTAGCCCTGTTTACGAAGTTCATCTAAAGTGATGTCTTTGCCAACTTGTGTATTGCATATTATTTCAACGCCTAAAGCTTTCAAGATGTCGATCTCAGCAGCTATAACATCTTTTTCAAGCTTGTAGGAAGGTATGCCATACTGCATCATGCCGCCTGGTATTGCGTTCTTTTCGAATACAGTCGGTTTATAGCCTTTAGTTGCCAGATAGTATGCACAGGATAGACCTGCAGGACCTGCTCCGATGATTGCAATCTTCTGCGGCCATTGTTTTTCAACATTAGACGGAATCACTACTGGTGGGATATACCTTGTTTTAGCATCAAGATCTCTCTGAGCGATGAATTTCTTGACGGCATCGATAGACACAGCCTGATCGAAAAGACCTCTGGTACATGCATCTTCACAGCGCTTGTTGCAGACTCGACCGCAGATCGCCGGGAACGGATTGTCTTTCTTGATGAGAGCCAAGGCATCCTCGTAGCGTCCCTGCGAAGCCATCTTGAGATAACCCTGTATGGCAATGTGTGCAGGACAGGCGGTCTTGCATGGTGCCGTTCCGGTATCGTAACAGTTGATCCTGTTGTTGTCTCTGTAATCTTCATCCCATTTATCTTCGCCCCATGAGAGATGATCAGGAAGTTCATGCTTAGGATATTTGATCGGACCGTTTTTGGTGCACAGCTTCTGGCCAAGCTTCACAGCGCCAGCCGGACAGTATTCAACACACTTGCCGCAGGCTACACAGTTCTTAGGATCGACCTTGGCTGTATAGGCACTTCTGGAAAGGTTAGGGGTATTGAAAAGCTGTGACGTTCTTAAGGCGTTGCAGATATTGACATTGCAGTTGCAGATCGCAAAGATCTTGTCTTCACCGTCGATGTTGGTGATCTGGTGTACGAAACCGTTATCTTCGGCGTTCTTTAAGATCTGTATCGCTTTATCATAAGTAATGTCGTGACCTTTTCCTGTTTCTCTAAGATAATCAGTCATATCGCCAACCGAAATACACCAGTCTTCCGGTGAATCGCCTGATCCTTCATTGAGCTTGGCTCTGCCATAACGGCAGGAACAGATACCTACTCCAAGATGACCTTCATACTTTTTGAGCCAGTGAGAGATATGTTCGATATCGGCAGTCTTGTTTTCCATGGAGATGGCTTTTTCGACCGGTATGACATGCATTCCGATACCGGCTCCTCCTGGTGGAACCATTTCTGTAAGACCGGCCAGAGGATTGAAAGTCATCCTTTCAAAGAATTGAGCCAGTTCAGGAAATTCATCGACCTGTGATTTCAGCATGTTTGTAAATTCGGCAGATCCCGGTACAAACATCGGCAGCTGATATCGTTTGATATGCAGTGCATCCTTTATCGGACCATCATTGGTATAATGATCGCCATAGTCAAATTCCAGAAGACCGCGATGTGCCATGGTCTCAAGGACTTCTTGAAGGTGTTCTTTTTCTACACCGGTCAGTTTTTGCAGCTGATCAAGCGTATAGTATTTTCTGACATCCATTTTTAAAGCGATGTCAGCCATCTCATCGGTACAGATACATCTTAGACCCCAGTATTCAGGATCGTTGGCAGTGATCCCGAAAAGCTTGTTTTTGACGACATTCGTGACTTTCTTTCCTAAAGCCAGGATCTTTTCGCTTGGATTTTCTTCACCCATATAGCGCGGGGTGACTGCTTTGGACATCTCAGGCATATTATTTTCTCCAATCGTTGATCTGCTGTCTTATATATTGAGCAACTTCTTCGATCCCTCTGCCATCCTTTGAACAGATCTCAAAGATGTCTGCTTTCGGATTGCGGTATTTTATGTTTTCCTTGCATTTTTCAATATCAAAATCAAAATAAGGCAATACATCTATTTTGTTTATCAGGACAAAATTGGATACTTCAAACATCAATGGATATTTCAATGGTTTATCATCACCTTCCGGAACGGAAAGGATGCACATATTTTTGACGGCTCCGGTATCAAATTCGGCAGGGCATACAAGGTTTCCGACATTTTCCAGGATGATCAGATCATAGTGATCGCTCTCCAAAGATTCGATTCCTTGCCTTGTCATATCGGCATCAAGATGGCACATGCCTCCGGTGTGGAGCTGGATAGCTTCAACTCCGGTGTTCTTGCTTACAGTTCTGGCATCGACATCGGAATCGATATCCGCTTCCATGACGCCGATCTTGAATTCTTCTTTCAGGATGTTGATCAGTCTTGTAAGAGTAGTTGTTTTTCCCGATCCCGGTGAAGACATGACGTTCAAAAGGAAGGTCTTCTTTTCTTTAAGTTCATCTCTGAGCTGTTGAGCTCTTTTTTCATTTGAAGCAAACACTGACTGTTTTACTTCGATTATTCTAATATTTTCCATGCTTTAATTATAAGTTAATTCGTTTGCTAAACCAAACCAAAAATAGATAAAAACAGACAAGCTAGTTGAGCTTGTCTATT
>JAFWKS010000013.1 GCA_017511325.1 Erysipelotrichaceae bacterium | reverse complement strand
GCTCAGGCAGAACTTGACAGGATCGAAAAAGATCTTATTTCCTACAAAGCGGAAAATGAACTTGCGATCAAGAAATACAATTCTCTCATCTCTCAGAAAGAGTCACTCGATTCTCAGCTCACTGAAAAAAGGATCGCTATCGCTCAGTTAGAACCCATTGTTGATTCCAAGAGAGCAAAATATGAAAAGATGCAGGCTGATTATGAAATGATCAAGCCTAATGACAGTAAAGAAAGTATTTCAGATTCTGTCATTGCGCAATTATCAGCCAATTATGCCAAAAAAGATGAACTTTCCAATTCCCTGAAGCTCAAGAGGGAAGAAAGGATGAAACTTTCAGCTGAGATCGACCGCAAGGATCAGCAGATCCGCCAGATCAGAAGACAGCTAGATGAGACCAAGAACGGCATCTCTTCGATCAATACGAATAAAGCTATACTGGAAACAAAACTTGAAAACAACCTCAACAGACTTGCCTCCGAATATCAGATGACTTTTGAATACGCATTGCAGAACAGTGACATCGAGATCGATGAAACTGCCAAAGAAGAAGTCATGAATCTAAGAAGAGACATTCAGGAACTGGGCAATGTCAACATGGCTGCACCGGAAGAATTCTCTGAAGTAAATGAAAGATATGAATTCCTCAAGAAGAACTATGATGACCTCATCGCATCAAGAGATAAGATCCTTTCTGCCATCGATGAAATGGACGAGATAATGAAAGTCCAGTTTGAAAAGACTTTCAACGCTATCAATGCTGAACTGCCGGCTGTATTTGGCAGACTATTCGGTGGCGGCAGAGCTAAGCTGATCCTGGAAGATCCAAACGATATCCTCAATACCGGAATAGATATCGATGTTCAGCCTCCTGGAAAGTCAGTCAAGTCTATCAGACTGTTCTCTGGCGGTGAAAAATCACTGATCGCGATCTCTGTACTGTTTACGATCCTTAAAGTCAGACCTCAGCCTCTGATCATCTTCGATGAGATCGAATCAGCACTGGATGTCGCCAATGTTGAAAGATTTGCGAAATATGTCAAAGATTTTGCGGATAAATCACAGTTTTTGATCATCACACACCGTCCGGGAACCATGGAACAGTGTGATTCACTTTATGGAGTCACCATGCAGAAACGTGGCGTTTCCCAGATGCTTAAGGTCAAACTTGTCGATGCGATCGAAATGGCTGAAAAAGACGAGATCAAAGGAGCTCAGGCATAATGGGCTTCTTTTCAAAAGACAAAAACAAATATCTGCACGGTTTTGCCAAGACTAATGATTCTTTAGGCAGAAAACTGCGTTTTGTTACAGAAAACAAGAAACAGAACAAAGAAGACTTCATGGAACAACTGATGGTCACGCTGATCGAAGCAGATATCGGCTATCGTACAGCCGAGATTATCTGTGATCGCTTCTTTGAGACCTGTCAGAATTATTACTATCTGTTTGCCAAAGACATCATGAATTTCCTTGGCCAGACATTTAAAGAAGTCTATTATGAAAAACCGGATACCGAGATCGTCTTTAACGAAAACGGTCCGACTGTCATCCTGATGGTCGGCGTAAACGGCTCAGGAAAGACTTCGACCTGTGCCAAGCT
>JAFWKS010000180.1 GCA_017511325.1 Erysipelotrichaceae bacterium | reverse complement strand
TGTGCAGCACCGGTAATCATGTTCTTGATATAGTCAGCGTGTCCCGGGCAGTCAACATGGGCATAGTGTCTCTTGGCAGTCTTGTACTCAACGTGAGCTGTGTTGATCGTGATACCACGAGCCTTCTCTTCCGGAGCACTGTCGATCTGGTCATAAGCTTTGAATTCAGCAAGACCTTTTTCTGCCAATCTCTTAGTGATAGCAGCTGTTAAAGTTGTTTTACCATGGTCAACGTGACCGATAGTACCGATATTGACGTGTTCCAGGGAACGGTCAAATTTTTCTTTTGCCATCTTAAGTTTCTTCCTCCTAATTTAACATTATTATTTTAAGATAAAACTCTCTATTTAGCAATTGCTATCAGAAGTTTTTCTTGGCAATCTCTTCCGCGATGCTGGATGGCACTTCCGTGTAGTGATCCATCTGCATCATGTAGTTTCCACGGCCCTGCGTATTGGATCTCAGGTCCGTTGCATAGCCGAACATCTGTGAGAGAGGAACGAATGCTCTAATCACTACGGCATTCCCTCTTTCTTCCTGATCTCTGATTTGCCCGCGTCTCTTGGTGATATCACCCATGACGGTTCCCAGATATTCGATAGGTACAGTAACTTCGACATCCATGACCGGTTCTAGAATGACCGGATCACATTTCTTGGCTGCTTCTCTAAGCGCCAGACTGGCTGCCGTCTTGAAGGCCATCTCCGAAGAGTCAACTTCATGAGCGGATCCATCAAACAGCGTTGCCTTGATGTCTACAACCGGATAACCGGCGATCAGACCGTTTTCCAGAGCGGCTTTCAGACCTTCCTGAGTCGGTTTGATGTATTCTTTCGGAACGGTTCCGCCAACGATCGCGTCGACGAATTCAAATCCTTTGCCTTTTTCGTTCGGTTCGAATCTGATCCACACGTGACCGTACTGACCGTGGCCGCCTGACTGTCTGACAAATCTGCCTTCGCATTCAGCAGCCTTTCTGATCGTTTCACGATAGGCAACCTGAGGTTTACCCACGTTGCATTCTACCTTGAATTCCCGCTTCATACGGTCAACGATGATATCCAGATGCAGTTCGCCCATGCCGGCAATGATGGTCTGACCCGTTTCTTCATCCGTATAGGTCTTGAAAGTTGGGTCTTCTTCCGCCAGCTTGGCAAGCGCGGCATCCATCTTCTCGGAATCGGCTTTCGTTTTCGGTTCGACCGACATCTGAATGACCGGTTCAGGGAATACCATGGATTCCAGAATGATCGGATGTTTGTCATCGCACAGAGTATCACCTGTAGTCGTGTTCTTCAGACCTACGGCAGCGGCAATATCGCCGGCATCAACCTCATCGATATCCGCACGGTGATTCGCATGCATCTGCAGGATTCTGCCGAATCTTTCTTTGGCATCCTTGGAGACGTTCAGCACATAGCTTCCTGCCTTGGCTACACCGGAATAGACGCGGAAGTAGGTAAGCCTGCCGACAAACGGATCGGTCATGACCTTGAAGGCCAGAGCGG
>JAFWKS010000179.1 GCA_017511325.1 Erysipelotrichaceae bacterium | reverse complement strand
TTGTCTGAAGCGTATCACCTTTCGCTGTTTGCTCCATGGACTCTCGGACCTCGGCGATCCTTGCCACCATTTTCTCTGACATATCGCTCCAGTCTTTCGCCAATTTTATCAACCTCCTTTCCGCAGCTGCTTCTCATTTCTTCAAACTGATCCTTGCTGCACAGCATCAGTTCATCCAGCAGATAGTCGATATAGTCCTTCTTATCTAAAGCCTCGCAGAAGAGAGGATGCCATTCCTCATCCATGCTTTGTGGGGCATATCGTTTCTCCCAGTCACGAAGAAGGGAACGATATTCAAGAAGAACATCCCAGGCATGATCGAACCATATCTGCAATTCCTTTTGAGGATCGGCCCGGGACCGGTACGGATGGAACGCTCCCGTCCTGGCTTTCTCATCGACCTCGATACCGAAGTCGGCAGCCAGGCGAAGCGCCGCATCCTTTGGTGACAGCCTTAACAGCTGGGCAGTCAGATCAACTGCATCGCCGGTCACTCCGCAGCCGAAACAGTAATAACGGTCATCGACCTTCATGCTTGGGGTTTTGTCATGATGGAAGGGACAGCAGGCCAGGCTGTTTCGCCCAACCTTCAGCCCATACATCTCGGCGGCTTGCCTTGCGGTCACGGCAGCCTTCACGTTTTGAAACAATCGACTCATAGCACTCCTTTCTGAGAAAAGAAAAAGCACCCGGTATCTTCATTCCTGAAAATATCGGATGCTCATCGCTCCTGATCTCTATTCTTTTTCTTCTTCTGCACGCCGGAAGGATCCCCACCGATCTGCCCCTGTTTCATCTTCAAACGTTCAAGAATGGATTCTCTTGCCACTGTCTTGATCTCGGCTTTGTTAGCTTCCTTGACTGTCGGTTCATGCAATCTTTCTGAAACTCTCTGAAGCATAGTACTTGCAGCTTTCTTCAGTTTGGCCTGGATCGCATCGACCACTTGGCCTATCAGCGACTTGGCCACCGGAGAAGATTTTCTTTCCGGGGCTGTTGCCCAGCTGCGATATTCATCGATCACCTCAAGGTCAGACTTCACGGTTTCAGCCTGGACCGTTTCGGTTACGACCTCGCAGGCTTTCTCATAGGCAGCCTCACTGACTTCCTCAACGATCGCATCCACATCCTGGATCTTCAAGGTCTTTGCTTCCAGTTCAGCTTCCAATTCTTCAAGCCTCTGTTTCTGAGCCATGATGATATATTCCTGTTTCTCAAGATAGGTCCGGCCGCCGTAGGTCGGATCACGATCAACATACAGATCATGCCTCTCACAGATCTCCATGAAAAGATCACGGCAGATTTTATCGAAGGTCATCTTCCTGTTGTTATTCTTGCCGGGCTTTTTACTCGGATCAGGCAGCTCGATGCCCAGAGCTTCAAGTGCCTTTTCCTGCTGGGGCTTGGCATGGCCGTAACCATCATCCGCATCAAAGACATGACGTTCATGGATATGCGGAGTGCCTTCACCCATGTGCAGTGACCAATCCAGGAAGTGGATATGCTCACCAAAGCGTTCTTCCATTTCGGTGAAGAAAGCGCAGGCGATCTTCACCAGTGTTTCTCCATCTACAGACTCATCAATGTTGCCGATCTGCAAGATGGATTCTTCAGGGCAGGTCCTCTTATCATGAAGCAGATCATCGGTGGATCTGTTCCGTTCAGGATGCCTGTTCTGAATGTTTCTCTCATTCTGTGCTTCGACCGACTCACGATAGAAGATGGAGTAAAACTGTCGTTCTACATCTTCGAAACTATCATGAGCCTGACCGTCATCCATGCCGGTCCGAAAGCCCTGGAAACAATCCCAGTAGATGTTCTGTCTTTCCCTGACAGCATCGATGTGGTCAGCGTTGGTGAGATCAAACTGACGATCATTGTGCTTGGGATTGTAGACACCATGCTTTCCGGCTCGGCCGTTGTGCCTTGTCATTTTCAAATTTCTCATCACCTCCAACAATTGAAAAGAGAGCAGCGAAGCGTGCGAACCCTGTGCCAATAGCGACAGGAAATACCCAGTACGATATGACGCAGGCATCATATCACTGGGCAAGGGCATCTGCCCTTAACCTGATGGGGCTCGCCGCCCTCAACCTACCCAAAGGGATTGCATCCCTCTGAACACCTGCCCGACAAAAGAGTGAAGTCTGTGATCTTTGCCCAGGATCACTCACTTCATCTTTCATCGGTTTTTACAAGAACTCCAGCCGGACTTCTTGCAAAAGAAATAGCCGATGTCCCAGGCAAGCAGCTTGGATCACCGGCTATGTAATGGGCAAAACAAAACCGACCAACATCTCTGCTGATCGGCTTTGCCTTGCTTATTATTCAATTTTCTCACGCACACAAACTAAAATTTGCAGTTATCTATACTCATTTGGAATTTCGATATGAAGTGTCTCACACAATAACTTCACATCATGTGCATCATTTTCATCAAACTCGTATCCCAGATGGAACATTACTTGACTATATGGTTCAATGCAGGAAACCTCTATTTCCTCAATTCTTCCTTTACCCGAAAAAGTTTCTACCGGAAAACAATCCCCATCATAAAGAATTTCACCTTCGTCCGTATATTCAAAACAATGCAAAGCAACAATTCTGTTTTTCAAATCTTCCCATACAGTATGGTTCAATGTTGTATATTCCATCTTAATCTCATAAAAGCCATTAGCTTTCATTATTTCTATAAAGTTCTGATAATCGTTCTTTTCTACAAAAATGTCA
>JAFWKS010000178.1 GCA_017511325.1 Erysipelotrichaceae bacterium | reverse complement strand
TCTTCTACAGTAGTAACTAGCTGTCCATAGTGTTCTTCGTTATAATCAATAACTTGTTCAAGCCAAATTTCTCTTTTCTTTGTTAGTTCTGCGCTTTCCTGAAGGCTATTTATACTATTTGGATTTTCAGATATAAATGGCATTGCTGGTTCATCTGTAGTCAAATAACTATCATATTCTAACTCGGTTTTATCTTCATCAGCACTTACTGGGCATATAAATACTCCAATCAAAAGCAAAGAAGAAAGTAAACATAAAATAATTCTTTTCATAAATAATCTATCCTCCTTTTTGTTTTTTACTTCCAACTTTATTTTAGCGTTAAGCTAATAAGAATTGTTTGACAAGAATTTTGAATAAACATAAAATATTTTTGTGTTTACTGGAGAGCTTTAACAATAAATATATATCAAATTCAATTATTAGATTCAGTATTTAAAACCAATAGTTGAGTATTCCGCTTCGAATGAGCCACTCATTCCGCTTTTGAGAGCCACCCTTTCCGGCAACTGAGCCAAATTATCATTCCGTTAGTTGAGCCACCTCCATATTAAGATGAAGATGCAGACCGATTGTCTGCTTATTGTCTTAAAGAAATGGAGGTATTTTGTTATGAGCGACAATAAGAAGATTCTTTCCCTTTACTATGGCGAAGGGCTGTCTCAGCGCAAGATCGCTGAAAGAACCGGGATATCAAGAAATACGATCTCTCCGGTATGTAAAAGAGCGGATGAATTGAAACTGGATTTGAGTAAGATCCAGCCGATGTCCTATGAGGAACTGGATCATCTCCTGTTTCCCGATCGGAAATTCATTCCTGCCTATGTGATGCCGGATTTCGATTATGTCCATAAGGAACTGCTGAAGCCTGGCACGACACTGATGATGTTGTATGAGGAGTACGCCGAAAACTGCAAGAAAGAAAAGCTTCCTTCCTACAAGAAGACGCAGTTCTATGATCTGTATTCCGATCACGTGCAGAAAAACAGACTGACGATGCATATCAACCATAAACCCGGAGATCGCGTTCAGGTAGACTGGTTTGGCACGACGATGGAAGTAAATGACCGCTATACCGGTGAAGTCTATACCGCCTATCTGTTTTGCGGAACACTTCCTTTCTCGATGCTGAGTTTTGTATATGCCTGTCCGGATATGAAGGTCAGCAGTTGGATCGATTGCCATATCCGCATGTTTGAATACTTTGACGGTGTACCGAGGCTTCTTGTACCAGATAATCTCAAAACAGGCATCAAGTCCAACAAGAAATATGAAGACCCTGTAACGAACAAGTCCTATCAGGAAATGGCGGATCACTATGGTATAGCCATTATTCCGGCAAGAGTGAAAGCACCCAAGGACAAGGCAGCAGCCGAAGGTGCGGTGGGAGACGGTACCTACACCATCATCGGTCATTTGAGAAACCGGAAGTTCTTTTCTTTTGATGAGCTCAACAAAGCAATCGCAATTGAGCTTGAAAAGTTCAACAACCGTCCCTTCCAGAAGAAAGACGGATCAAGAAGATCGGTCTATGAGGAAGAAGAAAAAGACTTTATGAAGTCTCTTCCTGAATATCCTTTTGAGCTCTCTTCCTGGAAAAAAGCGACTGTACAGCTTAACTACCACATACAGGTCGATAAGATGAACTATTCTGTTCCCTATGAATATGTTTCCAAGAAAGTCGATGTCAAGATGAGTAAAGATTTCGTTAACATCTACTACTCCGGCTTACAGATCGCTTCCCATAAGCGTTTATATGGTCGAAAAAATCAATACTCGACGATTGAACTCCATATGCCAAAGAATCATCAGCTCTATGAATGGAACAAAGACCGCTTCCTGATGTGGGCCAAGAATATCGGCCCGAGCACATACGAGGTGATAAACAGACACATCCATCGCTATCATGTTGAGGAACAATCCTATAAAGGCTGCATATCTATCTTAAAGCTTTCAGATAAATATACAGCCCTTCGTTTGGAGAATGCGTGTAAGTTGGCGCTTGAACACATTCTTAATCCTACATACAAAAATATAAGGCTGATCCTTGAAGCCGGTCAAGACGAGAAGGAAGAAGGAAATCCATCGACTGAGCAATCAGATGATCATGCGCTGATCAGAGGTTCTTCCTACTACGGAGGAAAGAAATAATGGATCTGACGATTGAAGAAAAGCTCAAGGCGATGAAACTTCCCCGCATGAAGGAAGAATACCTGAAACAGAAAGAGGACCCGTCGTATTTATCGATATCTTTTGAAGAACGGTTTAAGCAGATGGTCGATCTGGAATACGACGCCAGGATCTCCAGTACTATCGAGAAGCTGATCAGGAAAGCAGATTTTTATGATTCCTCCGCTTCTTTGGAAGACGTCAACTACAAGCCCTCTAGAAAACTCGATAAAGGTCAGATCGATTCCTTATCCGATAACTCCTATATCGCCAGTCATCTCAACATCATCCTGGTCGGAGCGACCGGATCAGGGAAAACCTGGCTGTCCTGCGCCTTCGGTGTCAATGCCTGCAAGGCAAGATACAAGGTAAAGTATATACGGCTTCCCGATCTGTTCTCTGAGTTTGAAGCCAAGAAGATCCAGGGCAAATACAGGGAATATATCAAAGAAATGAAGAAGTACGATCTTCTCATACTTGATGAGTTTTTACTGGTCACAACTTCCACGAGCGAAAGAAACGACTTACTTGAGCTCATAGAGGCAAGGATCAATCGCAAGTCAACGATCTTCGCTTCTCAATGGCTCCCTGAAGGATGGCACGAAAGGCTTGGCGGCGGTGCCGTGGCTGACGCCATACTTGACCGCATCATCAATTCTTCTTACACCATTCCCTTATATGGAGATTCATTAAGAGAGGACTATTCTCTGATCAAGAAATAATTCAATTTATAACAGGACTTTCCATTAACTGATTATGGATCGTCCTGTTTTTAAGGTGGTTATATTTTCGGAATGTGTGGTTCTCATTTCCGGAATAGGTATGGCTCCGCCATCCGGAATGGGTGGCTCAGAAACGTCGGAATATTCAATAGTCTCGCTAAAACAGCAGTGGAGTTTGGTTGTGCATACCAAAATGTAGCATATCAACTTAATAAACTTGATGAGGAGTTTGGCATTAAAATACTAACTAAAAACAAAAATGGATCAGTTTTTACCAGTGATGGATTATTGTTTTACTCCTATGCGATAAAAATCTTAGAAAATTATAATGACTTAAAAAAAGAAATAATGAAGAAATCAACTGTAATCAGATTTGGAGTAGACTTGATTTATATCCCACCAATTATTACAGATTTTTTTGTAAACAACTTAACAATAGGAATTGAGCCTATCTCTTTTCCATATAAAAACCTGATGAATGCTCTTCTTGATAATAAAATTGATTGTTATTTTGGACACGAAACCGCTTGGCGTAAGTCTATATGCTTCGAACCTATTTATACGGATTCTCTATCTATAGTCACATGTAAGGAGAGTTATTTAGCAAATATGAAAAGTGTTTCGTTTGAAGATTTAATAGATCTTACAATTGATTTAAGTATGTATAAAAGTATAATCAGCAATAAGTTATTAGACAGGATTCCTAAAGCCAATAAGATAATATTGGACAATCCGGTTTCTATGGCAAGATACGAATTAGCTAAAGGAACAGCTGTATCCATAATTCCTTCGAGATATAAAAATGGTTTTTCATCTGATGTTTCATTTGTCCCTATTGATAATTTTCCTATTCAATACGGATTGTTTTATAGAGACAGGTCAAATCAAATATGCAAAATATTATCAGAGTTACATACACTAAACTCCATCAATAAATTATAAAGTTAACAGAAACAAAAAACAGCCAAGATAAACTCGGTTGTAATTCTAACCACCCTATATGAAAAATTCTTCTTTTTGATGTCATATCTAAAACTGCTAGATGTTAGTTTCTGTCAAGTAGCTTCTACGTCCTTTCATCACTTTAGGCCAGTGTCAAATTTAAAGAATTGTAAGCGTGAATTAGTGAATATCTATAAGTATGGGAAACCGGGAAAGCCGTTCCTTCCTTTCAGCATCTAAATGAACTGTGTACCGTGTTTGATGTAACACTGACAGAACTGCTGAACGGAGAAAAGATCGAAAACCAGGATACAAAGATCGGCAAGGCAGAAGAGACGATACTGTCCCTGGGAGAAGAGAAAGAAGCCATTGTTTCTGACAGGAAGAAGCTTTTGAAGATGGGCATGATTGTAATAACGTTGCTGGTTATTCTGTCTTCAGCCCTTTATTACAGAACGAGACAGGATGACTACGAGGTCAATATCTTATCTGTAAGTCCCAACGGCAGCGGAAAAGACATCAATGGTCCTTATGTCGAAGGGGGAGCATATGTCGATAGCGAGGACATCTTTATTCCCTCAGAATTTCCAAGTGAAGTGGATTTTCTGCTTCCGGAGTTCAAAGAAAAATTGTTAAATGAATATCAGCTGGAATGGATCGAGAAAGCTATCTATCCTGCAGCAAAAAGTTTATATATAAAAGAAGGCGTCTACGGAACGCTGGTCTTTAATCCTTGGGGCTATGAGATCCGTTTTGAAGTAAACGATACGAAACACAAGGTATCAAAAGAGTATACGGCCTTTCTTCCGAGTTTGAATCGTTTTGGAAACGGTGACGGAACGTTCTACGTTGATATGCCTGAGGATGGTCAGTATCCAAGAGTGCTGGATGAAAAAGAAGCTTCGGATCTCCTTGCAAAGTATGAAGGAAATTATCACTGGCAATCCGAAAACCATGATCCTTTAAATCAGAACTGTTCAGAGATCATGATCGAGATCCATCAGATGAGTGACAGAGTCAATTACAGCATCCATCAATGGACCGGATGTCTGACTGATAGCGTTACATACCACATTAAAAACATTG
>JAFWKS010000012.1 GCA_017511325.1 Erysipelotrichaceae bacterium | reverse complement strand
AGATTTGACATCAGAAAAAGATCGATCACTCCTGATGAACCCGGTCAGGATGATCCTGAACCTGCCTATACAATTCCTTTCACTGGAATTGAATAGACCTTTTGCTAAAGGAGGGATGCATCAGCATCTCTCCCCTTTTTTATTTATGCTGATCAAAGATCTCCATGAATCTGAAGTAGCCAAGATGTTCCTCTTCTTCTTCATACTGAACAAGTTTTTCTTCAGCTTCATCTTCGCTTAACCCTTCATTTTCCATGAGTTCCTTTATCATTTCTTCTCTGTCCATATACTAATTAATCGTATCACAGTATAGACAAAATAAATGATCCTGAGATAACATTTCTTTTTAACTATTAAATACTTATCTTCTTCATTTTTTTTCTAAAGGCTTAAAATTGCCCTAAAATGCAATTCATTAATACTATAATAAAGCTATGAGAACGGCTAAAAGAGATAATGTATACAATGTTTTTTCCAAAGACAACATCCCTGCTTTAAGAGTAAAAGACAATGAGATCTTCATGGCTGAAACACAGCTCAATGGCGGCAGCTGGCTCAACAGCATCGATGATCTCTGGGATCCAAGCAAGTCCAGAGGACCCAATCTATGTACGGTCATTGAAATAGAAGGTGCAATTCCCGGTGATACTTTGGCAGTTGATATCATCGATGTCAAACCGGGAAAGCTTGGCTATACAGGCTTTGCGGGCTGGCGCAATAAGCTCTCTCAGCTCATCTGCCCTAACGACTGGGATGTCGTAACCAAGACTGTCGAAATAAAAGAAAACTTCATCAACTGGTCAGATGAACTCAAGCTTCCGATAAGACCTATGATCGGTACTATCGCTACTGCACCAGCTGAGGGAAAACAGAGCACTCAATATGCCTATGAAAACGGCGGCAACATGGATGTGCAGGAAGTAAGCAACGGCACTACCATCTATCTTCCGATCAATGTTGAAGGTGCCATGCTTCATGTCGGAGACTGTCATGCGATAATGGGTGATGGCGAGATCCCTCATGGCGGAGCCATCGAATGTCAGGCCTTGCTGACACTCAGGACAAGACTTATCAAAGGCTACAGGGCCAGAAAATGGATCAGGATGGAAAATGATGAGTACATCATGACCATCGCCAACAACATCAGGATTAAAGATTCATTCTGTGAAGCTGTTCATGAACTCATCGACTGGATGGTCGATGATTATGGATTCACGGCTCAGGAAGCCTATCTCTTATTAGGCCAGGTTTTGGAGGCAAGGTGCACTATGCTGCATGGCGATGATGAACCTTTCTCTCCTTATGTATGCAAGATCAGAAAAGAATATCTCAAACCGCAAAAGGACTCGATATGGAAAAAAGACTAGGCATAAGCATGGGCGATCCTGCGGGAGTTGGCCCCGAAATCATCCTCAAGATCATGGATGGATACATGAACGATGTCATCATCTATGGTTCTTATGATGTGCTCGATCATTACAATAAGACATTTGAATACGACTATCATCTAAACAAAATAAGATCAGCCAAAGAAGCGATTATAGACAAAGTAAACATTATTGATCAAACAGACCTTAAATACACTGATTTTCAAGTGGGAAAAGTCTCACCTTTATGCGGAAAGAATGCCTATCTTTATCTTGAAAAAGCCATAAAAGATGCAATGGAAAAAGAAATAAGAGCTATTGTCACCTGCCCTTTGAACAAAGAAGCTTTAAGATCGGGAGGCTATGATTATGATGGCCATACCGAGATCCTCGCAACCCTTACAAACACCAGAAAATACGGCATGTTGTTATGGTCGGATCATCTTAAAGTCATCCATGTCTCTACCCATGTTTCCTTAACTGAAGCTATAAAAAGAGTAAAGAAAGACAGGATCATCGAAGTCGCAGAACTGGCATATGACATCCTTAAAAAAGCCGGATATAAAGATCCAAGGATCGCCATCGCCGGATTGAATCCTCATGCCGGAGAAAACGGTCTTTTTGGAGATGAAGAGATCAAAGAGATCATTCCGGCAATTGAAGAATTAAAGAAAAACGGAATAGATGCCATCGGTCCTATCCCTCCTGATGTCGTATTTTTGAAATGCTGCAAAGGTGAATATGATCTTGTCGTAGCCATGTATCACGATCAGGGTCACATCCCTTTAAAACTAATGGACTTTGACGGCGGAGTAAATATCACCTGCGGTCTGCCGATCATCAGGACTTCTGTTGACCATGGCACTGCTTTTGATATTGCAGGAAAAAACATCGCCAGACCCGATTCCCTTATCAAGGCAATAAAAGCAGCCGATATGATCTCAAAAGTTAATGATCCTATAAGATAAAATGAATTTGATTCAAAACACATCATGTGTTTTATTTCTATAGTCTTAGTGTTTAATAACGATCAATCGTTATCTTTATTCTTTTTTATTATTTCATCTATTTGAATATAAGGATATTCGATAATCCAGAACATGATCTGACGTATAATACTATTCAATCTTAAACAGCCGTAACGATCTATATAGAATGCATACGGATGTCTTCTAAACATGTCATCCAGTATCATATAAGCATGGATTTCAGGGTACCCTCTTTCAGAAAAATCGTCACACATCAGATCCATATATTCTGTGTACGACATGCTTCCTCCCAATTCCTTGATCCTTTCTACGATCCTGTAGAATTCTTTCTCCTCATCGTAGTCAAACATTTTTTTGTCATCAACCAAATCCTTAATATACTTCATCTTCAACATCTCCTCATCAGAACATAGAAAAAATATTTTCTTGAGGATCATCATGTTTATATATACTCCAGCTATTTGAAATCAATATAAGCCATGATGTCAATGATGCCTAATGATGACCATTAAATCTAGTTCTTGTCTCTATTATAGAGATTGTATGTACCTGGTACAATAGTTTTTGTACCGGTTTACAATTTTTTTCAAAAAAACGCATTTTTAGGTACATTTTTTAACCTTTTTTGTTGAGTTTTCCACAATTGTGGAAAACTGTGAGAAAAAACTGAAGCAATTCTGTAGTAATTTTTTCTTGAAAATATGTAATGATTAAGGCATGAGAGCAATTGAAATTATATTTAATGCCCTTATAGCACAAGGGTATTCTCGACAAGAGAGCGAAATGATTATTGCCAAGTTTCTTGAAGAAGAAGCAGAGGACTACCTTGAATCTTTAGAAGCCGAGGCATAGCCTGTATCTTGTTCTCACTTTAAAAATAACAGGCTGATAAAAACCCGAAGATAACTATTCGGGTTTTTATAATTTTTAGATTGAATCTTGTTTCGATTATTAAGAAATATTATATAGATCATTACAAAACTTTTTCTAATATAATTGTACGATTATGCTACTTAATAAATCCAATTCATAAGAAAAAACTTTTCTGTAAAAGCAGAATAAAACAAAAGAAAATTGCGGATGAAAACTCCGCAATCTTAGAATAATTTTCTACTTCTTTATCGTTTAATCCTGCTTATTGCTGTAGAGTGACAACGATCCGGTTTTTATTGCATATCGCTGTGTGCAGCCTTGATGTGATTCACGAAGTCCATCAGTTCGCATTTTTCAGCAAGAGGAACGATGGCCTGGTTGCATAACGGACAGGTGTTTGTATCAATTGCAGTCTTGATCAATTGAAGCAAATCACCAAATTTCTCAGCAATCGTGCCAATTCCCTTTAAAACTTCAGCAATATCATCAGCTGCATCTTTGACATCCTGTCCAGTAAGACCGCCTGATACTTTGCCGAGGTCATTGTCTTCAATGAGTTTTTTGATTTCGGATTTGTTGTATTCTGTCATATTCTTCTATCTCCTTCTTTTGACATAAATTTCTACGATACAAATGGTAAAAAAGTTATTTAAATTCTACTTCTAAAGAATAATCTTTTGCTACACCCTTGATGATCGGCGAATACATCTCCCAAACAACGAGTTTAGCGAATCTGTCAGCTGTTTCAAGAACATTCTCTGAATCCAGTTTTTCCTGCATCTTTTTCTGAGCTTCCATTTCAACTTCGTTTATCTTCTCTGCAGTTGCCTTCAATTCACCAATTGCCAGCAAACCTTTTTCAGGATCACTGTAGCTGATCTTTTCTCTTGGTATATTTATGGCACCCTGTTCAGCATGAGGGATCTTAAGTGTTATGATCTTTTCTTTTTCGTCAATGCTTATATCAGATTTCGTAAGTTTGGAAAGATCAACAGTATAGATAACTGTTCCGTTATAGGTTATTACCTGACTTTTTGTGAATACGCCAAGATTGAATAATCCTGTATCAGTTATCGTTCCAGCATCTGAAACTTCCTGGGTGTATACTTCTATTTTCTTCGTCTTCTCAGAATCACCTAATATAGCCTCTTCAAAGTCAGCAGCTGTATATCCGAATATTCCGCCGTTTTCCAGAGTAAAATCATGGCCTTCAACCGATTCATCGATCTTAAAGACACTCTTGAATGTATTGTTTATCGCATTGATCTTAGGAACGATCAGAAAAGCAAGTACGGCCACGATCAGCACAGTTGGAAGCGCTGAAAGAAGACTGTTTTTCAGCCCGGCTTTGCCTGCGCCTTTGCTTGCGGCTTGCTCAACTTTTTTTAAAAACTCTTTTTCATTGAACTCTTCTTTATATTTTTTCTCTTCTTCCATCTCTTCCTCCTTCTTTGAAAATCATAAGATCTAGACTTGTATTTTATCCAATAGTATTCCAGTTATATTGCAGATAGTATTATACAAAAGTTTTATAAACGATCTGCGTGAAGTATTAATTCAATTATATATCACTTTGTAAATGTTTTTGTGATCGGTCTATTCTATGGTTTACATAATATTATACGAACAATATTTATATAAAGACAAAACCCCTACAGCATCCTTACTTTCCAAACCAATTTGGACATAATGTACAAAATAACCCTTTATCAACACAATTGCATATGGTGCCTGTGGTTGCTGTGATAGGAAAAAGATGCGCCTGCAGCAGGTTTCCTTCTTTTTGCGCAAGAAGCAACTGCTTCTATATAATTAAATATTGAAGATTATTTGTTTATAATATTTT
>JAFWKS010000177.1 GCA_017511325.1 Erysipelotrichaceae bacterium | reverse complement strand
GTATCTTTATCGATAAGACTGTGCTTACTGATGAAGACAAGCAGATCTATAAGAACTGGAATGAGGCCAAGGCCAACAAGGATTTCGAGACAGCTGACAAGTATCGCAGCCAGCTGATCGAAAAAGGAATTCTTTAATGGATATTAAAGAATATTCCGGCAACTCTCTCTCATTCATTGGCGATGCGGTCTATACGCTTAGAGTAAGAGAATATTTTATTTCTCATCACTATCAGTCAAACAGATCGCTGCAGAAGCTGTGCAACGGCTACAACTGCGCCAAAGGACAGTACAAGACCTTCGCAAGACTCAAAGACGAAGGTTTCTTTACTGAAAAGGAACTTGAGGTCTTCAAGAGAGGCCGAAACAATATCTCGCATATCCCTAAGAATGGTGATCTGCTCACATATGAGACGGCATCAGGACTTGAAGCGATCTGCGGTTATCTGTATCTGACTGACAAGGATAGGCTGGAACAGTTCTTTAATAGAGTATTTGAAGGAGGAATATACAATGAGTGAATATGTTTTCGGCAAGAATTCTTTCTTTGAAGCTTTAAACAACAAAAGGATCATCAAGGCCTATGTTTTGAATGACCGTGAGATCAAAGACAAGGGGATAAAGTATCAGATCTGTGACAGGAAGATGCTCGACAAGCTCAGCAAGTCAGGCAATCACCAGGGTTATGTCGCCGAAGTCAAGGAATTCAAAATGGCCAAAGTTGATGACATGGTCAAAGAGAATAACGGGATTATCGTGATGCTTGACGGAATACAGGATGTACACAATCTTGGGGCTATCATCAGGACCTGTGAATGTGCCGGTGTCGATGGCGTCATCTACAAGAGCCACAATGCCGTCAAGGTCAATGATACAGTGGCTAAAGTTGCCAGTGGTGCACTTGAATACATGAAGATCGCTGAAGTTACGAATCTGGTCAATACGATAAAGGATCTTAAGAAGAAAGGATATTGGATCGTAGGCAGTGCCGGTGATGCGAAACAGTTCTATACGGATATGAAGTATGATATGAATACCGTGCTCATCATCGGCGCCGAAGGCAAGGGCATGTCCAGGCTGGTAAAAGAAGAATGCGACTTCATCGTCAAGCTTCCGATGTATGGTAAAGTTACAAGTCTCAATGCTTCTGTAGCAGCCGGTATCCTTATCTACAACATCATAAACAGCCGTTAGAGTTTTCCACAATTGTGGAAAACTGTGAGAAAAATCTGAAGCAATTCTGTAGCAATTTTTCTCTTTTTTTATTTCATAATATAGTCATGAATAACATTAACACCATTATTCAAAGACTGAAGGAAGGCGACAAAGATGCCTTCGAAAAACTGTTGTCAGTGCATCACAACATGATCTACAAGATCATCAACGGCATTGACCGATCGCTTGGTGACTATATCATCGACGAGAAAGATCTGTATCAGGAGGCGAGCCTGGCTCTGTATGAAGCAGCGGAGTCGTTCGAACCTGAACGCAAGGTAAAGTTCTCGACCTATGCGTATGTACACATCAAAAACAATCTGCTCAACTATGTCAAAAAGTACCGGCGCCGCTACCGTGATGACATCTACTCGTTTGACATCAATCCGCGAAGCATGGACTTCCAGGTCGCTGATTCGACAAGAAACAGCTACAACGAAAATCAGTTCAAAGAGGAACTGGAAAAGTTTCTTGGCAAGCTCAACGAGGAAGACCGTATGATCCTGCTTATGAGAGGATCTGATTACTCCTACAAGGAGATCGCGGAAAAACTGAACACGTCTACCAAAAGAGTAGACAACAAGCTCAGGGTCCTGAAGCAGCGTCTGAAAAAGAGCCGGATCCTTGAGTATCTGACCTGCCGCTAGGCCATGACCTGAAAAACTGCATAAAACTGTTCTCACTTTGCCTGTTTTTAGCACTTTTGCGATTGACTTTAATATCGTTTATCGTTAATATATAGATGGTTATCAGCAGATAACTTTTTATTTACCGTGAGGAGGAATTATGAAAGACAAGAAGAAAATAATTCTTACCTGCAGTGTTTGTCTGTCAAGAAACTACACAACAAACAAAAACAACAACAATTCCAAGCGAATTGAATTGATGAAATATTGTCCTAAGTGCAACACACATGCTCTGCACAAAGAGACAAAGTAGGAGGAAAATATGGAGTGGTTTAATCTAAGTGCTATCTGGAAAGAAATATCCAAGATCCGTTGGCCGAAGAAGGAAGATCTGCTTGAAAATTCAGTTCAGGTCATCATCTTCACCGGTTTCTTCGTGATCTTCTTTGCCCTGTGCCTGGTAGTCATATCAGCGTTCTTGAATGGACTGGGAGTTCTCTAAGATGGCTGAACAACCTAACAAGAAAGAATGGTATGTGGTCAACACATACGCAGGACATGAAAACCGTGTCAAAGACAATCTGGAAAAAAGACTTGAGACCATGGGCATCTCTGACAATCTGTTCAGGATCGTGGTAGCGGAAGAGACACAGATCGAGATCAAGAACGACAAGTCCAAGGAAGTAGTCAAGAATATTTTCCCTGGTTACCTGTTCGTTGAAATGATCATGACTGATGAAGCTTGGTATGTCGTCAGAAATACTCCGGGCGTTACCGGATTTATCGGTTCATCAGGCGGCGGTGCAAAACCGTTCCCGGTCAAGCAGGACGAGATCGAAAAGATCTTAAGAAGAATCGGTCAGTCCGACAAGAACATCGAAGTCGACTTCGCCGTTGGCGATACTGTCAAGATCCTGTCCGGTCCGTTCTCCGGAATGGAAGGCAAGATCGAATCCATGAATGACCAGAGTCAGGTCGCAACTGTTCTGATCATCTTATTCGGCCGTGAGACTCCTACGGATATCAATTATGTCGATCTGGCCCGTGCTGATTACTAGAGGTATAGACATGAAAATATTATTATTAATCGTTTCAGTATTATTGATCCTTGTCTCCCTTCTGCAGGGCGGCAAATCTGACGGACTTTCAGCATTTACCGGAAGTTCTGATCTCGGACTTTTCCAGAACGTAAAGGAAAGAGGTCCGGAAAAGGTGCTTTCCTATATCACGATGGGGCTGGGCATCCTGTTCTTCGTCCTGGTCATCATCATCAGGATCACAGATTGATTTAAAGAAAATAGCGAAATTCATATTTCGCTATTTTATACTATTAATTGTATGAAAGACATTGCCGTAAACAGAAAAGCTTATCATGACTACGCGATCGAAGAGACCTATGAAGCCGGTATGTCCTTGATGGGCAGTGAGATAAAATCGATCAGAGCCGGTAAAGTTTCACTTAAGGAATCTTATGTGTCTTTTGTCGGTGGGGAAGCTATTGTGAAAGATATGCATATCGCTGTCTATAAGGAAGCGACCTACAACAATCACGAGGAATACCGCGAAAGAAAGCTTCTGCTTCATAAAAGAGAGATCAAGAAGCTTTCCAATAAATGTAAGCTGCAGGGCTATACCGTCGTTCCTTTGAAGCTTTATTTCAAGAATGGACTGGTCAAGATGGAGATCGCTCTGGCAAAAGGCAAGACCCTTTATGACAAACGCGAAAGCGATAAGCAGCGTTCAATGGATAGAGCCGCAAAACAGGCGCTTCGTTTCTAAAGAAATCATATATAATATTAATGAAGAAAGAGTAGGTCAAAAATGGAAAAATTTATTGTTGAAATCAGTGCTCGTCATATTCACGTGACCAAGCAGCAGGTTGCGATCCTGTTTGGTGAAGGACACGAATTGACTGCGAAGAAGGCTTTATCTCAGCCTGGTCAGTTTGCCTGCGAAGAAAAGCTGACGATCGTCGGTCCAAGAGGTGAACTTAAGGCTTCGATCCTGGGTCCGGAAAGAAAAGAAGCTCAGGTCGAACTTTCACTTACTGATGCCAGAACATTAGGTGTTGAAGCTCTGATCAGAGAATCGGGCGACATCGAAGGTACTGCCGGCATCAAACTGGTCGGACCTTGCGGAGAGATCGAACTTGAAAAAGGCGTCATCGCTGCCAAGAGACATATCCACATGACTCCGGCTGATGCTGAAAAGTACGGTGTAAGCAATGGCGACATCGTCAACGTCAAAGTTGAAACAGAAGCCAGAAGCCTGGTATTCGGTGATACAGTCGTAAGAGTCAGAGATGACTTTGCACTGGCTATGCATATCGATACCGATGAAGGCAACGCTGCCGGCATCAAAGGTTCAGCAATGGGCGAGATCGTCAAATAGTCTGAATAATCTTGATCTTATAACGAAGGACAAAGTCCTTCGTTTTTTATTTATGTGATGTGTGCTAAGATGGAAGCAGGCTATTGACCGTCCTATTTGTCAATACGAAACAGGAGGGTAAAGTGAGAATTAAGAATAAGTTGATCAGAAAGGCAATGATATGCATTCTATGTTTTTTTATGGTGAACCTTTCAGCCTGTTCCAAGGCAAAAGAAGAAACAGAACTGATCGATGCACCTGAAGTATATGACCATGCTTTGAGCATTGAGATAAATCCAAAGTTTATACTCTATCTGCATGAAGGCAGGGTGGTTTCCTTTACACCGGCAAACGCTGATGCTCAAAAGGTAGCTGAAAGAGCTTATATCGCCAACCGCAGTCTTGAAGAAGCCTTGTACGATATCGTGCGTTTTTCTTATGAGGAAGGCTTTTTGAAAGATAACGATGAAATAAAAATAAAGATCATCACGACCTATAAGCCTGAAGAAGAAGCCAAGTATATCCTTGACAGTGCTAAAAACGCCATCAATTCTTCAGCTAAAGAATGCAACATAAAAGTCAATCCGATCGTAAATCTAGAGATGACTATCATGATGACTTCTCAGCCAGGTATCTCTGAAGGTCCTGATCAAGGTCTGGATGAACAGGACCAAGGACCGCAGGCTCCTCAAACACCGCAGCCATCAGATACGCCAAATGATCAGCCTGCTGCAGATCAAAAGCCGCAGACACCTGTCGATCAGAATGATCCTAAGGATGATGATCCAAATGCAAATACAGACACGCCTTCCGGGGACGATCCGGAACATCATGAACCGGCAGGAGTTGAACTGTGTCCGGTGTGCGGCGGGACCGGCACCTGCGACAGATGCCTGGGAGAGGGAAAAGTCATCTGTGATGAATGCGGCGGCACTGGTTACGATGTCTGTTCAAAGTGCCATGGATCAGGTGTAGCCGGAGGCGAATCTTATGGTCCAAAGACCTGCGACCAGTGTTCGGGTACCGGAAAGATTGTACATGGCAACTGTGAAGGTACAGGATATAAGACCTGTCAGACATGTAAAGGCCTTGGAACCTGTACGGTATGTCATGGAACGGGTCTGAATCCACATGAGTAGCAATTACAGCGGGATTAGTCCCGCTTTATTTTTGCTTTGATAGTAGAATAATAATAAGAGAGAGGTGTATCTATGATCTATACAATCTATAACGATATTGCGGTCTTGAGCGTCGATACTTTCGCTTGTGAGATCTCTTCATTCAAAAGAAGAGACAAGGATATCGAATATATGTGGAGAGGTGATCCTGAATACTGGAAAGGCAGAAATCCGACCCTGTTCCCGCATGTTTCTTCACCAAAAAACAAGATCCTCAACTTCAAGGGTCAGGACTATAAAGTCAATAATCACGGCTTTTGCCGCAAGAGCGAATTCAGCTTCATCGAACAAGGTGATGATCATCTGATCTTTGAATTAAGAGACAACGAAGAGACATTGAAGGAATATCCGTATCATTTCATCATGCGCGTCACATATACCCTTAAGGAAAACCGAGTATATATCGATTATCAGATAGTCAACTACGCAGAAGAAAAACTGTATTTCGGTTTTGGCCAGCACCCGGCTTTCAACTGTCCGCTTGACAAAAACAAGAGATTTGAAGATTACTTCATCGAATTTGAAAAAGAGGATGTCAAGGATAAACGCCTGGATCTCAATTACGAACTGTTTGAAAAATATCCGACCGTTGTCATAAACAATCCGCAAAGCCGGATCTTCACATTGAGTGATGGAGAAAACAAGGTCAGGATGTATATCGATGACAACTATAAGATCTTTGCGGTATGGACACCGCATGCCCCGTTTGTCTGTCTTGAACCTTGGGTCAACACCATCAAGGATCTTGAAGACAATGCGCCTTTTGAATCGAGGAACGGCAATATCTGTGTGAATCTCAATGATACATACAGGATCGGCTACAGTTTTGAGATCATATAGCAAAAACAGCATAAAAATCATTGATGAAGATGATTTATGAAAGTGCTAATTGAGTATAATTGAAAGTGAAAGAAGGGGTTATAAATGATTAAGATAATTAGAGTTAAAGATGCTGAAGAAGCTTCTGAAAAAGCTTTTGAAGTAATGAAGGAGTTCATCAAGCCTGGCAAAGTCCTGGGCCTGGCAACAGGTTCTACTCCTCTGGGTCTTTATGCAAGGATGATCAAGGACCACAAGGAAAACGGGACTTCCTACAAGGATATCAGAACGTTCAATCTGGACGAATATGTAGGACTTCCGATCAGCCATCCGGAGAGCTATTATGCCTTCATGCACCGCAACCTGTTTGATCAGCTCGACATTCCTGAAGAGAATACTCACGTGCCTTCAGGACTTGGAGAAGATCTTGAAGCTCAGGCCAGAAAATATGATGAAATGATCGATGAAACACCTGTCGATATTCAATTGCTTGGTATCGGATCTGACGGACACATCGCTTTCAATGAACCGGGCACACCTTTTGATTCCGGAACTCATGTGACGGATCTGGCCGAATCTACGATCAAGGATAACTGCCGTTTCTTTGACAACGATATCAGCAAAGTCCCTACACAGGCTGTGACTCAGGGTATCGGTACGATCATGAAAGCCAAGAATATCCTTTTGATCGCGACCGGCGCCAACAAAGCCAAAGCTGTCAAGGAGATGCTGGAAGGACCGGTCGATGAAAGCTGCCCTGCTTCGATCTTGCAGAAGCACGACAATGTCACTGTCATCATCGACGAGCCTGCCGCTTCATTGTTGAGCTAGGGCGTTTTGCTTCCCTAAAACTGCTGAATCATGGATAATTATTTCAGGAGGTATGCATATGAAAATTATCGATGCTCAGGAATTTGAAGAGACAATTAAGAACGGTACGACACTTGTAGACTTCTTCGCTGACTGGTGTGGACCTTGCAAGATGCTAGGACCGGTGCTGGAAGAAGCTGATGTATTATATCCGGATATAAAGTTTGTCAAGGTCAACGTAGATGACAACATGGATCTTGCCGAGAAGTATGGTATCATGTCTATCCCGCAGGTATACATCTTCAAAGATGGAGAAGTCATCGGCAAGACCGGAGGATATCAGGACATCAATGGTGTGAAACACTTCATTGATGACGCTACAGCATAATATGCAAAAAGATGATCAAAAGTCATCTTTTTTTGTGCATGAAACAGTTTGAAATACACATTATATACAAAGGGATACAAAATCCTATATCATTAAATTAGAAGGATATGGCTCAAAAGCTGTAAACTTTGCAATACATCGCTGGCTGATGTTGTGCATATCGTCCCGTAGGTCTTTTAGAAGCAAGGGGATGATCAATAAGAATTGAGGAGGCAATACAAATGAGAAGATTCTTAATAGTTCTGATGACATTACTGGTGTTGTGCGGATGTGCTTCAAATAATGCAGATATCAACAAAAGCAATCCAGAAACTGAAAAAGAAGATTTTGGTGAAGAAAAACTTAATGCGATGACTTCTGATGAAGAAGTCACAAAAGGCGTAGCGGCAGCTAAAGAAAACTGTCTGGCCGCTCGTATCGATTCTACGGTTATCGGAAATGTAGCTTTAAAGGATGCATCAAAGGAAGATGTCATTACCCGTTCTGGTGCTGTAAACAAAGAGAATTCTGATTTCAATGATTTCATTGATTTTGTCTATGTGGCTCTTTATGAGGATATCCCTTCAAGTGCAGAATACCCGGCTGTAAAATACATTGTTGGCGAATGGACATTTGCGATCGTAGCGCAGCAGGAGATCCTTGGTACGGCCTTTGATGAGATCGGCTTTGCGGATATCGGTTTGAATTTCGATAATGGCGAGATGAGCCTGGACCTTCATCCGAGGATCCTGCATTATGAATATGAACTATATGCCGAAGATGATGCAGAAGCAGGTTATCTGCCATTCAGCGGCTTCAGGATCGATAATAATACCTTCATGCTCAGCGACAGTGATGGCCTGAAAGTCAATATCAGAAACTATTATGTGATCGATGGTCATGAGTATGTCAGAGCGAAAATGTACATTTCTCAAGACAGATACGCCGATGTACTGTTTTTCAGGTTCAACAATCAATAACTATGACAAAAAAGAAAAAGATACTTCTATCGATCTTGGCCATCATTGGACTGCTGATAGGTGAATTTATAGCCTTTTTGTTCTACAGCGAATATTCAACTGTCTACTTTGGTTATGAAGGCGATCAGTTTGTGGAAAGGATTGGCGGTCCATACCTGATACCGCTGCTGGCGATGCTGGCGATGGGCGTACTGTTTGTTGCCGCATTCATCTATCTGTTTGTTCAGATCTTTAAAAAAGAGAAATAATAATATCCTGAAAATCATTCTTTGGCCTGCAGGCAAGAATGATTTTTTATTTGATCTTCTAAATTATCAATATTTTAGTTAAATATGGGTTATAATTTTCTTATTTGGAGGGGGTAATTGACTATGGAAAAGTTAATTGAATTCAGGAATATTGTTAAGAGTTTCGATGGTCAAACTGTCTTAAAGGGAATCAATCTCGATATTTACGAGAATGAGTTCGTAACTCTTTTAGGACCGTCTGGTTGCGGCAAGACGACTTTGCTCAGGATACTGGGTGGATTCCTTGATCAGGATGAAGGCTCGGTGATCTTCAATGGTGAAGAGATCTCGAAAGTCCCGGCTTATCAGCGCCCAATCAATACCGTTTTCCAGAGATATGCACTGTTTCCACATCTCAATGTCTATGAAAACGTAGCTTTCGGTCTAAGGATCAAGAAGATGTCCAATGACCTTATCCAGCCTAAAGTCGACAGGATGCTGGAACTGGTAGGCCTTGACGGCTATCAGAAGAAGGATGTAACGCTTTTGTCAGGCGGCCAGCAGCAGCGTGTCGCTATTGCCCGAGCACTGGTCAATGAACCGGATGTCCTGCTTTTGGATGAACCGCTCAGCGCACTGGATGCAAAGCTTAGAAAAGAAATGCAGATCGAGTTAAAGAGGATCCAGGAAGAAGTAGGTATCACCTTCATCTTCGTCACTCACGATCAGGAAGAAGCTTTAACGATGTCTGACAAGATCGTCGTCATGAGAGACGGCAATATCGAACAGATCGGTACACCGATGGAGATATACAACGAACCGGCTAACCGTTATGTCGCCAACTTCATCGGCCAGTCCAATATCATGGACGGCATCATGAAGAAGGACTATCTGGTCAACTTTGATGATAAGGATTTTGAATGTGTCGATTACGACTTCAAGGAAAATGAACCTGTCGATGTCGTCATCAGACCTGAAGATATAGAGATCAAGAAGAAAGGCCGCGGCAAGATGAATGGCCAGGTCATTTCTGTCATGTTCAAAGGCGTCCACTATGAAGTCATCGTGGAGACCAAGCGCGGTGCTGCCAAGGCCATAACATTGCATGTCTTGGGCAACGAAGATGTCTTTAATGAAGCAGCCAACGAAAAGATGTCAGCTTCTGATTTCTCCATGGATATCGAAGACGTTGATGATCTGACTCCTCAGGAACTCATCCTGCGTGCCAATGCGCAGGCCTGGAAGGCTGACAGTGAAGATGAAGTTTCGATCAGCGATGTCGAATACGACATCAAACCGATCGCCGGCAAGTATCCGATCGTCTTCAAGACTTCAGCCGGAACTTGTGTAAAAGCTGATGTAACAGTCATGGAACCGAAAGTCATCGAAGACAGAGAAGAAAAGATCGGCATTCAGGCTTTCGATGTCTATAAGACGATCGATGAGATCAAGGAATCCATGGCGATCTCTGTCGACCTCAAGAACTGGGCCGATGCCTATGCCTGGGATCTTGAGACCGAGAATGAAGTTGAGATCGATGATGTCCGTTTCGATTTTGATCCGATGGATATCAGTGAAGGCAACTATGATGTCACATTCGTTACGGAAGGCCGTACCTATAAGATCCATACAACTGAACACCAGGAGGAAAACGATATCGTATCTATCGATTTCCAGCCTGAAGACATCCATGTCATGAGAAAGAGTATCTAGCCATGAAGAGTTTTAGAAGGTTGGTGTATCCTTACCTTGTCTGGGCTGGAATACTGATCGTGCTGCCGATGCTGATCATCGTATTCTACGCTTTTTCCACACAGGGCAACAGTCTGATACCGGTCAAACTGACATTAGATAATTTTGCGCGCTTCTTCTCGGATTCGATCTTTGTGGAAGTATTGCTGCGCAGCTTGAAGCTGGCGATCATTACCACGATCATCTGCATCCTTATTGGTTATCCGGCTGCTTACTTTATTGCCAAGCTCACTCCGGACAATCAGTCGATTGCGGTACTGCTTGTAACGCTTCCGCAGCTTATCAACATGCTGGTAAGAACCTATGCCTGGAGAGGTATCCTGC
>JAFWKS010000176.1 GCA_017511325.1 Erysipelotrichaceae bacterium | reverse complement strand
TCTGATGATGATGTCATAGATTTCATCGACGCTGAGATCCTTCAGCTGCTCATAAGGATACTCGCCAACCACCTGACCGATCAGCTTGCCTTTACGGGAATATCTGGACCATCTAGGCGAACGCAGATATCCGCCGTCAAAACGGTAAGTAACCAGACCGCACCTGGTCTGTTTAAAGATCTCTGCCGTTCTTCTGGAAATGAAGTTGGTTGAACCGTCCCAGGACTTGTTTCCTTCCGGAAACATCGCTACATCGATCCCAGCATTCAGGTTGTCGATGATCAGCTGCACGGTCTGATCTGCGCTGGCTCCCTTGCCCCTGGGAATCGGGCCAACCAGAAACTTGACGATCTTTCCTACCGGTCCGGACATGATATTGGCGGAAGCGACGAACTTAAAATGTTTCTTCAGGCTTATGACCATCAGCAGCGGATCGAAATCGGAATTGTGATTCGAAAGGATCAGAACCGGTTTGTCCTTGATCTTGTGTGGCTTGTATGAAAAGTTGCAGATCCCCATGATCAGCCATCCGATCAGGATCCTCAAAAAGTGATAGACGAATTTATGGCGTTTCAGTCCTCTGCGGATCTCTTTACTGTTCATTGTTTTCTTTACTGCTTAAATATTCAAGGTAATCCTTCTTCGCTTTTCTGATCGGAATCAGTACCAGAGGCATCCACAGTGCGGCTACGATGAAAGTCACCCAGTTAGCCGAATAACCGGCGACGCCGTATTCATTCTGCATTGCGAAGCCGAAATGCTTGATAAGGAAAGAACCGATCGGAGTACCGATACACATCGGGATAACGACGTAGAATACCTGTCTGATGCCTTCCGACTGGCCGTGCATACTGGCAGGCATGGAGTTCTTCAGCATAACCATGAGCGCCTGATAGATGCACATGTAGCCTGTACCGAACAGGAAAATGCCCAGACAGGTCACGATCGTGTTAGGGATCCAGACGATCAGCAGACCGGCAACGGTTACCGCAACGGAAATGTACATGATGTTGTAGAACTTGCCGTTATCCAGATATCTGGAACACAGGAAAGTAAACGGCAGAGCCGCAATCAAAGGCAGACCCAGAACCAGTCCGGCGTTGCCTGTCGTATAACCCTGGGTGTATACCAGGAAATTCGTAAGATGCGAGAAGTACATCTGGAAACCGATGAAGTATACCGCAAAGATGATGCAGATGTCTTTCATCAGCTTGTTTTTCTTTAATAGAGAGAAATCGAAAACGGAAAAGACCTGATGCCAGAAGCCTTTCGGATCCTTGTTGGGAACCAGATCAGGAGCATCCTTGACCATGAAATGAACAGCAACACTCATCAGAACCAGGAAGAGACCCAGTACGATAAAGAACTTGAAGTAGTCGATCTTTTCGATGATCTTGCCGAAGAGCAGACCTCCCAGTATCGTTCCGGCAACCGGCAGCACAGCTACGACAGCACCCATTCTGCCCCGGTTTCCTTCTTCCGTAATATCCGTCGTCCAGGCGATGAATCCGGAATCGTTGGCCATCGCACCGATAAAGCTCATTACGCAGTCGGCAAAAACAACCAGTGCCGTCAATGCCGTCATATTGGAGTGGTTCACGTATTCCGTCAGTCCAAACAGAACAACCGTAATGCCCCAGGCAGCATAGCCTATCAGCATCTGCGGTCTTCTCTTCGCCAGTCTGTCGCCTAAGGTTCCCCAGACGAAACAGCCGAACGTACTGGCCATGGCGCTTAAGGCGACCATCCAGGAAATGATCGAAGCATCCGGAGCGATCTTGGTATAGACGAAATTCGGATACCAGGTATTCTCTACGCACCAGATCAGCTGACCGGCCAGTCCGACGATAACGACGAACAGCCATTCTTTGCCTGTCAGGATTCTTTTTCCTTCCTGATTGCGGTGTATTTCAAGTGTCTTATTCTTCTTTTCTTTCATATGCCTATTCCCCCAAAAACAAATCATTTCAGTCGGTGGTAATTATAACATTTATGCAAAGACAATGTTTATTAAACGCTCTTATTCGATCGATGGTCTATCGATTCTTCACGAATTTCTTTCTCAGGATCTTTTCAATATCTTCAACCGTCATTTTCCCTAAGGTGTTATTTACACTGCCGTTGTCTTTCCAGCGCGGGAGGATTCTGACGAGCGTTTCTTCATCCATGACGATGTCGTTCTCAGGGAGAAGGGAATTGATCAGTTCAACATATTCTTCCTTTTTCATCCCGATCTGTTCAAAGAAAGCTTCGGTATAATCCTTGCTGCTGTGCATTTCGAACTCGAAAAGATCTTCCTGGAAAAGCGCACAGGCGAAGCCGTGAGGAAGACGGCAGTTCTCCGTGAAATAGTAACCGACATTGTGAGCGAAGACCGTGCCTGTAATATCGATGGCCAGTCCTCCGTATAAGGATCCCCTATAAAGATCGTCACACGTCCTTTCGTTAATGTTGTCCAGATGTCTGATGCCTGAAAGAATCAGTCCGATTCCCTGCAGAGCGAAACCGCGGGATTTTTCGTTTGCCTTGTTGGAGAAATAGCTCTCGTTGCAGTGCGTCAAGGCATCGACAGCCGTAGACACTCTGGTCCTGTACGGCATTGAGAATGTGTATTTCGGATCGCAAAGCGCATAATCCGCATAGAACAGATCGTTGTGTATGCTGCTCTTGCGGCCGTTGGCCTTGCTCATGACAGATACCTTTGTAACTTCACTCCCTGTTCCTGCCGTTGTTCCGATCAGAACAAGCGGCAGTCTTCTGTTTTCCCACTTCTGCGCATACAGCTCTTCTTCCGTTTCGGCCGGATTATATTTCAAAGAGGCTATGACCTTTGCGGCATCAAGCGGTGATCCGCCGCCGATTCCAATCACGCAGGTAGAATCACTCAGCAATCCTGCAGCCTCAAGAATGGAAGCGACTTCCGGATTCTCTCTGATACGGTCGTAAATGACATGTTCCCTGTCGCCGATGACGCTGAGTACATCGTCCAGAGCACCGGAAAGTCTGGCGCTGTTTTTTCCGCAGACGATCAGATATTTCTTTCCGAGGCTTCGGATCAGGTCCCCGTTCTTTAAGACGGCATCCTTGCCGTACAGTACTTTGACATTGTTGCTTTCTATCATGTCTTTATTATAAATCATCTGCCGGAAAGCGTATGATCTATCGGTATGCGGTATAATGAGCTCGGAGGATGTTTTGTATGATAAAAAGAGGATCGGAGTGTTCAACCGAAGTAAGAGAACACATGCGTGGCGGTGAGGGGCAGGTGCTGGTTACGAATCTTTTCGAGAAAAACGAACTGATGGGCAAGTCGAGGATGTTTGGAACGCTGACACTGGAACCGGGCTGCGGAATCGGTATTCATCCGCACGAGAATGAGCAGGAGTACTATTATGTTGTTAAAGGAAATCCTGTCTATCGGGATGACGATCAGGAAACACAGCTTCACGAAGGCGATGTAACGATCTGTGAAGACGGTCACAGTCACGGCATAACAAACCGCAGTGACGAAACGGTCGT
>JAFWKS010000011.1 GCA_017511325.1 Erysipelotrichaceae bacterium | reverse complement strand
GCAGGCGATTCCTATATCGCCGGTTTCCTGGCTGGCATCGTCGATGGTCTTAGCATAGAAGAATGCATGCATCAAGGCGCTGCTACCGCAACAGAGACCCTGAAGTATTTTGGAGCCTGGTAGGATATGGGATTATTTAAAGGAACGATCTATTCATCTTCATTAAAGATGAACACAGGTGTAAATATCATTTTTCCCGAACGATCAAACGATGTCGATCCGCTTTTTGAAGATAGACCGAAAGTGCTTTATCTGCTTCATGGCCTGAGCGGAAACGAGGATGAATGGACAAGATTCTCGAAGATAGAATATTATGGCAAAAAATACAACTTCATAATCATCATGCCGCGGGTCGATCGCAGTTTCTACTGCAATACCAGATACAGGATCAATTACTTCGATTATATTGCGGATGAATTGCCAGAGATCATGTCCAGATGGCTCAGAATAGATAATGATAGAGATAACACATTTATTGCCGGGGAAAGTATGGGCGGCTATGGAGCTGTAAAAATAGGACTCAGCAGGCCTGAAAGATATGCCGGTATCGGAGCACTCAGCGGAGTACTCGATTATGATGCGTTCGCGAAAATGATCGTCAGCGATCAATGGCCGGATATGGCACCTGAAGAAATAGATGCCTTATATGATGATGACACGCCAATGAAACTTGCTGAAAAGGCTGTGAAGCTCAAAACAAAACCAAAGCTGATCCAGCTTTGCGGAACTGAAGATTTCCTGTATGAGAATAATCAGAATTTCAGAAAACATCTGCAGAAAATAGGATATGAACATACATACCGGGAGGGATCTGGTGAACATGCCTGGCCATACTGGGACAAAGCAGTCCAGTATGTCTTCATGTTTTTCAGAGATCTTGATCCGGATAAGACTACGCTTTATTAGGAGGGAAACTTATGTACAACGCCAATATGTGGAAAGAAAAACAGGGACCTTGTCTCAGGAATTTTGATGAGGAATCGACCAGAAAGAGTATCAATGGTGCTCTGGCCTTAAGGCCTGAGATCGAAAAGATCATCGATGAGATCTGGAAGGATGGCTTTGACAGCATCTTCTTTATGGGCATCGGCGGAACCTGGGCAAGCGCCATGCAGGTAGAAGTTTATATGCGCGGCAGATCGGCATTGCCGGTATATGTAGAAAATGCGGCAGAGTTCTTGACGACCGGAAATAAAAAGTTTACCAGCAATTCCGTACTTATCTATTCCTCCGTTTCCGGCAATACGAAGGAGATGATCGAACTGGTCGACTGTGTCAAAAAGATCGGCGGAAGAGTCTTCGCATTCATCGATACACCGGATTCGATCCTGACAAAACCTGATAAGCAGGACTATCTGATCGTTTATAAGATGAACGAACAGCTGAAGTTCTACATGGTCGCCAACTATCTGATGTATAAAAACAATGAATTCCCTGACTATGATAGATACAACAAAGAAATGGAGAGCTGCCTTGCTGAAGCTTTGATAAAAGTTGAGAAGGAGGCTGATTAATGGGCTTATGAGCACGCGAAGAAAAGAGTAGGATTCTTTAGAGCTCATCCTGACTATCCGCACTATTTCATAGGTTGCGGAAATCAGTATGGTGCGACCTATTCCTACGGCATGTGCTACTGGGAGGAACAGATGTGGATCAGGACCAAATCGATCTCTGCTCCTGAATTCTTCCATGGCATGCAGGAGATCATCGTCGCTGATACCCCGGTAACACTGTTTATCGGTGAGGACGAACAAAGGCCATTGGCTGAAAGAGTAGCCCGCTTTCTGCCTAAGGTGTGCGAAAACTATGTGATCATCGATACAAAGGAATTCGAACTGAAAGGCATATCTGAAGAATATCGCGCTTCGATCTCTCATCACGTCATGAGAGCTGTCAACGCCAGAGTCGATGCCTAT
>JAFWKS010000175.1 GCA_017511325.1 Erysipelotrichaceae bacterium | reverse complement strand
TGGCGATCTTTATGATATCTTCATATTCCCGTTTTGTGAAAAAGCGCTCAGCAATCTTCAGTTCATATTTTCTGATCTTTTCGATATCGCAGCCAATCTCCTTATCTGATACCGCAAGGATCACATAGTCACCTGAATGGGAGATATTGAAAAAGAGATCTGTAGCATCCTTTAGATAGGGTTTATTGTATCTGCCATATTCATAATGAAAGCTTTTAAGATGTATCCCCTTATCGTTTATGGCTTTCCTTAAAAGCAGTTCTGAAAGCAGGGAACGTTTTTTATCTTCACTGTTCTTATACTGATCAGCCTTTTCTTTACGTTCATCTGAAACAGCTGAATAAGCCCGCTCATAATTAGCGGGAAGATCCAGTATCCTGATGTTTGCGATATACAACGAGGCCATATTAAAACTTCAAGTCTATATGAACATTGTATACTAAAACGAAGACCCATCACATCGATGGGCCTATGCAGCAGTTTTCTTTGAGTAGATCCAATAGATCGGGATGCATGCAAGCAGCAGCCCGCCATAGACATTGAACAGCAGTTCATATCCTGAGCCGGAGATGACGAAGGCACCGATCGCAGGACCCAGAACATTGCCAAGATCCATTCCGATATAGCAGCTGCTTGAAGCGACGCCGCTTCTTTGAAGGCCGAGCTTTCTTACGGAATCAGCCTGGATAGCTGACTGACCGCTTCCCTG
Source organism: Erysipelotrichaceae bacterium (assembly GCA_017511325.1). The sequence goes on along the minus strand of JAFWKS010000175.1, from coordinate 1,125 downwards.
ACCGACAGCTTTAAGGACGGCAGCGATCAGCACTAACGGCAGGGTATAAGCCCTGGCAAAGCAGAAGGCGAATACTGCGGAGATGATAAAAGCCGGATAAAGCGTATAGGCGATGCCTTTGGCATCGAGCCACCTGCCGGTAAACGGTTTAGTCAGAACTGTGGCGATCGAGCTAACAGTATAGTAGAGACTGATATTGGCAATGCCTCTGCTTGTACCGAAGTCTTTAAGATAATATAGAAGGATGCCGTTGCCGACCGACAGCATGCCGATAAGAAAGACATACATGCTTAATTCAGGCGCAAAGAAGTTCTCCATCCTGAAGACGAACTTCTCTTTCTTTTCCTGACTTTGTGAATGATAAGGGATCAGATAGGTCAGGATAGCGCAGATCACATAAAGGACACTGGCCCAGACAAAGACACTTTCCATGCCGAAGCTGTTCTCGATAAACTCTCCAAGCTGCGGTCCGATCATCGTGGAGACGACTGTACCGATACCGATGTAGCTTAGTCCTTCACCAAGCCGGCTCAATGGCAGGAAATCCGCACCGAAAGCCATAGAGACTGTTCCGCTAAGCGAGAAAGCAACGCCATGGATGATCCTGACGATGATGATCAGCGCAACTGTATCGGCTTTTGTATAAAGCAGTAAAGAAATGATCGATAAAACATAGGAGATGACCATAATCTTCTTCTTGTTGAAGTAGTCACTGGCTGCTCCGGAGAAAGGCCTGCCGAAAAGAGCTACCAGGCTCATCAAAGAAGATATGATGCCTGTGATCTCCATTGGCGCTCCGCGTGAGACCAAAAAGGCTGGCAGGATCGGATTGACCATGTAGGAAGCGGCTCCGCTGATGACGCTTACAAACAGCACCATCAGAAAAGGTCCGGTAAATATTCTTTCCTTATTCATAAACAATGTCATTATATCTGAAGTAAACATCAATGTATTTAAAATAAAACGCCTCGTCTTTTAAAAAACATTAAACTCGCTAAGGTTTGTCAACAATAAACTGACGTTATTTGTTTAAACATTACGAAAAGTCGTTCATTATCGGACGATTTTTCTTTTCGGGTTGATTGTTATAATTATGTTTCTTTATTCTGTCTGATAGGCTTCCAT
>JAFWKS010000174.1 GCA_017511325.1 Erysipelotrichaceae bacterium | reverse complement strand
CTAAACAGTCATGGCACGAAGTCAGCGCCATGCTGCTGGGCATGATCATTCTGGTACTCATACTTGAATACTTCTCGACCAAGCTCAGAAGAAAACTCTCGGTCGGCCAATAGTTATAAGTTTTAAATAAAATGAAAAAATGTCGTGATCATCAGATCACGACATTTATATTATTTACCGGTTCGAAGTCGATATCTCCTTCTTCCAGTATATATTCAGCTATCAGTTCCACGGCGCTTCTTTGGATCTCCATGACTGTCGGAGCGTTTTTCAGCATGTCATAATCTCCGCCTCCGGCTGCCCGATAGTTGTTTATGCACAAGGTAAACTCATCATCATCCTTAACAGGAACACCGTTTCGCTTCAGATAGGTAATTCTGTGTCCGATCGGATTGGGTACCTTTATCTCATATTCCACGCCATCGAGCATATCGTAGTTATGGTGCTGCGGAGTCGGGAAGTCTCTTGATGGTTCAACAATGATCTCTCCGTCTTTGACATCCCAGAATTCAGCAGTCTTTTCCAGATATTCTTTAAGGATCTTTCCGGTGATCTTCTTGACGACCAGTGTATTCGGGAAGACATAGGTCGCTACCAGATCTCTCATTGTGATGTTTTTTTCAAAGCCCTTGGCAAATAAGAAGATGGCACTTCCGGAAATGTCGGCATGGGATACCGCAAAATTCACGTTGTTGAGGAAAGTGACGACCTGGGACTTGTGAAGCCTTGCGTCGTTTTCGTCATTTATCACCAGATCGACATCGGACTGTCCCAAAGGGGTATCGAGCCATTTCTGGCATCTTTCTTCCGCGCCTTTTGCGATAGTTAAGACAGCTTCATCAGCTTCTTCATCGGATTTTATTATTTCTGTGGTGATCTCTCCAGTATCGATATCAATCTCGACGAATGACAGCTCCGTTCCCTGATGATAGTTCTGGATATAGGCCGTATTAAACAGTACGCCCTTCATCGGACGATGCTGGTGACCGGTAAGCAGGATATCGAGGTTGTCGATCTGCTTACACATCTCGTAGCCCTGATTTTCACCTGTGCCCCCGCCCAGTTCAGCGCCGGTTTCCGGTTCCTTTTCAAAACCACCGTGATAGACACCAATCACATAATCGGCTTTGCCTTCTTCCTTGATCTGCCTGCAGATATCCTTGGCACAATCCAGGGCATCTATGAATTCGAAATCAGTGATGTTTTCCGGTTTTTCCCAGTTAGGGATGAAATGGGTAACTACACCAAACAAGGCAATCGTCTTGCCGGCAACTTCAATCAGATGATATGGCTTGGATAGAGGCTTTCCTTTATAGATCAGGTTGGCACTAAGACACACTGAATTGAGCTTGCTGATGTGATCCATCAGGACCTTCTGACCATGATTGAAATCGTGATTGCCCAGATTGAAGAAATCATAGCCGATCTCATTCATGATCGCTGTGATCGGGTTTGGCTGATCGGCTTCCTTTTCAAAATGGTAGTAGGCAAAAGGTGAACCTTCCAGGACATCGCCATTATCAATGACGATCGTATTCTCGTTTCTCAGTCTTTTGATCGTATGTGAAAGCAGACCAAAGCCCTGCCTTTCGGGTTTGTTGTTGGCATAACTGTACGGATAGATATAGCCATGGACATCAGAGCTCATCAGTATTCTGATCTTATTGTTCATCTCTGTATTCCTCAAATACTTCAATTATCTTGCGATGATAGACTTTATCATCTATTTTCAAAAGGTCTCTGCCGATCGTGTTATTGAAAGTGGT
>JAFWKS010000173.1 GCA_017511325.1 Erysipelotrichaceae bacterium | reverse complement strand
TGCTGATGGCCTGCGTTTTTTCCATCAGACTGCCGTATTCATTAGTTGGCATCTGCAGGAAATTGTCATAATGCTTCTTAGGCATGACCAGAGTATGACCCTTGGTCGTCTGAGAAATATCAAGGATAGCCAGTACTTCATCATCTTCATATACTTTCTTGCCCGGAATGTTTCCGGCAATGATCTCACAGAAGATGCACATTATTTAAGTACCTCGTATTCAGTGCTCATAAGTTTGTAGATATCCTGATCATAGAAGCTGATTTCATGTTTTTCCAGGAAGTAGTTCTTGACAGTTGCAAGATCCTGTTTGGCAGCCATCAGGTCAATATATTCATCCTTGAATTCATCAACGTTTCGGCTTTCAATGTTGAGCACGTAGTAGGTGCTGGTCTCTGTCGATGTGCCATCTGCTCCAGTTGCGGAAGTCGTGTAGGTGATGACGCTGGAAAGACCAAGCGTATCAGTGGAATTCAGATATTCCTTGACGTCATATACTAGAGTCTCATCTGAATCAGAATAGACATTTGATTGCGGCGTATTTGTCGAGTTGTTGTTGACAGCAGCCATATCGAAGGTCGAACCGTTGTTTACATCTGCAATGCACTTTTCAGCATCTGCAAGTTCATTGAAGGAAGCCATCTGCATCTTGACCGGAGCGTCTTCTGATACCAGCTTGTCATAGTTTTCCAAAACGTAGACTTTGCTTAATTCGTTTATCATAAGCTGTGATAGATAGTATTCCTTGAAGGCGTCCATCGAGCCATACTGAGCGATGATATATGATTCATAGCACATTGACTGATACATTTGAATGAGTTCATCGACCTGGGTATTGAGTTCATCAAGGTTGATGCTGTCGTTTTTAAGAGCGATATGCTTAAGGATGTCATCGACGATCAGGTCGGCATCGATAGTCTTCATCGCATCGTACATGTCCTGTCTGGTATAAGTCACATTGTTAGGACCGCTGAAGATGACATCAGAACCGTTTGAGATCTTCGTCTTGTTGTCTTTATTTGCGCAGGCGCTAAGAGTAAGTAATACCAGTAAAATACTTAATGCTTTCTTCATATTATTCTTCTTCGCCTCCCATCTGTGCTTCGATCTGAGCTTTCAGATCTTCATCAACGATCGCAAATCCCTGTTCATCACCTTTTTTGAGGATCGATTCGATAATCAGTGATTGGTTCTGACTTTCAAGATTTGAAAGGAAGTAATAGTCATCGAGCATTGCTTCAGTGCTTGATCCGACGTTTTTTATGATGTGATATCCGAATTGCGAAGTGATCACATCACTGACTTCTCCATCTTTTAAAGCCATAGCTGTATCAGCGAAGAATTGATCATAGTTGGCTTTGTTTTCTTCATTGATAACGCCGATATATCCGCCGTTTGAGCTTGAACCGTCTTCAGAATACTGATAAGCAACGTATTCGAAGGTATTGTCTTCGTTTTCCAGAGCAGCCTTGATCTCATTTAATTTAGCTGTCTGTTCCTCAGTCGGAACCGCCTTGTATTCAACAACGTTTCCTTCTTCATCAGTTACAGTTTCGACATCTGTCTTGACCAGGATGTGGTAGATGAGTCGGCCATTAGTTCCAACAGTATCCTTGAGGTATTTGTCAGTATTGGCCATGACGAATTCCTTGACGGCCATATCTCTTTTCTGCAGGTTGATGTAGTATTCCTGCAGATCATCGACACCGTTTGAATATCCGGCTGACTTTAGCGATTTTTCAATATCGCTGGCAGAATAGCGCGACAGGATGTTTGTTGCGTAGTTGGCTGCATATGTCGACATTTCTTCTGTGGTTTCATATGCGTTTTTCAGCACAACTCTTTCAAATGAGAGGAAAGAGATATTCGTTCCATATGAGTCAAATAGTGTGTTATAGAAGTCATCCGCATAGATATCTTCACCGTCGAGGCTGTAGACGACATATTTATCATCGACTTTTTTGCCATCGACAGTGACTTCTCTGTTTTTGTATGTGTCTGCCGCATAGACCCCGATGAAGGCGATCAGTGCGATAGCGACAACTCCTATGAACCAGTATTTTTTAAGTAGTTCTTTTGTGTCCATAAAAATCCTCCAAACGCTAGTAATTATATAATTTTTATAGTTTGAATACAATTTAATAAGGAAAAATTCAGCTAAAATTCAAATGAAGAGTAATTCATCTATCTTCCGATGATGATGTTATAATCTTTTATGGTGAAGATTATGAATAAACTTGTTATTAAAGATTTATATGTCTCTGCTGGAGACAAGGAAATACTCAAAGGTATCGACCTTGAGATTAATGAAGGTGAGATCCATGCGATCATGGGTCCTAACGGCAATGGCAAGTCTACGCTTCTTTCGACGATCATGGGCCATCCTGCCTACAGAGTCACATCTGGTTCGATCGAATTCAATGGTGAAGATGTGCTTGCGATGAGCGTTGATGAAAGAAGCAGGAAAGGACTTTTTCTGGCGATGCAGTACCCTAAAGAGATCGCCGGTGTTACAAACTCCGACTTCCTTAGGGCAGCGATCAATTCGCGTCTAGATAAGAATATCTCCCTGTTTAAATTCATCAAGGAGATGGAAGGCAATATCAGCAAACTAAAGATGAAGGAAGACCTCGCGCATCGCTTTGTCAACGATGGCTTTTCCGGCGGTGAAAAAAAGCGCAACGAGATCCTGCAGATGATGATGCTTCATCCGAAGATCGCCATGCTCGATGAGATCGACTCCGGTCTTGATGTCGATGCGATCAAACTTGTATCCGACGCCATCCTTGATCTGAAACAGGAAAGCAATCTCGGACTTTTGATCGTCTCACATTATGAACGTTTCTTTACACTTATCAAACCGACTCATTCTCATGTCATCGTCGATGGAAGGATCGTTGTTGAAGGCGATGATGAACTGGTATACAAGATCGACAGCGACGGATATGACTGGCTCTATGAGAAACTCAAGATCCAGCCATTGAAGGAAGAGAGACCTATGGTCTATTCTTTAGGCACTTGTGCAAGAAATCCAAGAGGTAAGAATGCCTAGTATCACAGTAGATAATGAAGAGACAGTGAAGATAGTCTCTTCTTCAACGATAATTATCAGATCAGCCAAGGCCGATATCGAATATGATCTAAAGGATGGTGATTATGCCGTGCTTATTTTCAATGACTCTGATAAGGATCTGAAGATAAGCGATCATGGCCATATCACAAATGCTCAGGTAAATATCAACTACATTCAGCTTGATGATCACGATCTGATCCAAAACAGCAGTATCGATGTCAATAAGGATTCAAGTCTTACGATCAATGCGACTTATTTAGGTACTAAAAACAAGGATATCATCTTTGATCTGGTCAACAATGAGCCTGATTCTAATATCGATATCACCAGCAATATCGTCTGCCTTGATGAATCACAGTTCAAACTTGACTGTATCGGCACGATCAGAAAGGGCTCAAAGAGAGCCAAATGTCACCAGGCCAGTCATTGCCTGACGATCGGCAATCCGAAAAAGGCGGCAGTCCTGCCGGTTTTGAATATTGATGAGAACGATGTTGAAGCCTCGCATTCACTGTCTTCAGGAACGATCGATGAAGAGATACTCTTCTACATGAATTCCAGAGGATTAAGTTCAAAAGAAGCCCTTAATCTTATCCTCAGATCATATCTGATGCCCGATGAACATTTTTATGATGATTTTATCGACGGAAAAGCCGTTCAGGAAATGGCAATAAAGAAGGTTGACAGCTTATGTTCGATGTAAATGAAGTTAGAAAAGATTTTCCGATGATCCGGAATAATAAGGATCTTATTTATTTTGACTCCGGAGCGACTTCTTTCAAACCGCAGTGTGTGATCGATGCGGTGATGGATTATTATACTTTATACAATTCCAATATCCATCGCGGTGACTATGATATTTCAGTCAAGGTCTCAAGGCAATATGATGATACCAGAAAGACGATCGCCAGATTCATAGGCGCTGATGATCCCCGTTGCATCGTTTTTACCAATGGTTCGACTTCAGCCTTGAATCTTGTAGCCTATAATTTCGGAAAGAATTTTCTTAAAGAAGGCGATGTCATCCTGACGAGTCAGGTCGAGCACGCTTCAAATATCCTGCCATGGTTCAAAGCTGCTGAAACAGCCAAAGCGAAGATCGCCTATGTTCCTTTAAACGATGATGCAACATTTGATCTGAACAGATACGAGGAATGTTTCGCAGACGGCAATATCAAAGTAGTCGTTCTTCCGCACGTATCCAATGTCATGGGCTATATCTATCCTATAAAGCAGATCGCTGCTATCGCGCACAGACATGGGGCTCTGGTATCGATCGACGGTGCTCAGGGCGTACCGCACGTTAAGACAAATGTTAAGGATCTCGATGTTGATTTTCTGTCTTTTTCATCGCACAAGATGCTGGGGCCGGCCGGTGCCGGAGTTCTCTTTGGTAAGTATGAACTGCTGGATAAGATGGATCCTTTGATGTTTGGCGGAGATTCAAATGCCCGTTTCTATAATGATGGGACGATCATTCTTAAAGGTGTTCCGGAGAAAGTTGAATCAGGAACTCCATGTATCGAAGG
>JAFWKS010000172.1 GCA_017511325.1 Erysipelotrichaceae bacterium | reverse complement strand
CCAGTATTTATCTTTTCTCAGTCTCTTGATATTGAGACCGTCTGTATCAAGTTCGTATGTGTTGATGTAGGTTGTCAGGCCTTTTCGTTTCTTGGCCCATCTTATAGAAAACTCCTTACTATCAGACAGATAGAAGCCCTTGCCAAAATCGGCATTCCTTCTGCCTGCGTCAAGGTCAGGTTCCTTAATAATTTCAAATCCTACGTGATACAGTTTCATTGTCAGCCAATACTTACTTTATCACGATGTCAGAATAAAATCTACTTGTTTTTCAGATCGCATAGGAAGCGATGTATTCGACCCCCTCAGGTACACTTATCTTCGGATCTTCGATTATTAATTTCGTATTTATGCCTTTTTCTTTAATAAGCAGATTGAAATGACACAAGGCAATACCCAGATCGATCTTCTGCACATCAAGGATCGCTTCAGCCTTGATCTCTGCTTTCTTGTAGAAATGGAAGCTGTTATCAAATTTGATGATGCGCCAAGGCTGCTTGTTTACCGCAGAAGGCGCAAGTCTCACTGCTTCAAATACTTCTTTCATTTCATCATCTATGATGAGTGGCTTGCCAAATTCTTCAGCAAAAAAGAGTTCATCGCTGTTTTTTCTTGTATCAGCTTTGATGCCTTTTCTCATCATCATTTCTCTGAAAGACATCTTTTCAGCCGGATAGCCAAGTGGCGAGATACAAGGCATGACCTCGTCATCCTTGAGGTCTATAGCTTTTTCAAAAGCCTTCCTGTCCATTGTTCCGGCGATCCAGGTCGTTCCTACACCTAAAGACATCGCATACAGAACGATCTTCTCAAAGCTGTAGCCGAAGGCTTCTTCAAAGTGCTCACATCTTTTTACCTTGCCGACGATATAGGTATCGCATCCTACAATCACCGGAACTTTGAGATCTTCCTTTTTGGTATCGAGAAAATACCATTCAATATCTACGTTGTAGGGATTATCTGCCGTCTTTGCGAATTCCTTGATCTTTTGCAGATCTTCATTGCTCAATCTTCTGCCATCAAAAGTCCTTATACTTCTTCTTTTCCTTATTAGATCGATATATCCTGTCATTTTTGTTGCGTCCTTCTTAAATTGTTTTTATTATATTATCTTTTTTATATGGTAATATCGCAGACAATGTTTTAGAATATAATAGTTAGGTTTAACTAACACTCAATTGTTTATTTCCTTTTTTGTATCCCTTCTTAAGAAAGTGCCTGGTTTGCCAGACACTTTTACTTTATCTTTCCTTCTTTGAACATCCTCATCATCTCGTTGGTCAAAGAATAATCAGTCGGCTGAAGTACGATATCTTCCCTTTTGACCCATGAGGCATATTTTAGTTCCTTGTCGTCCATGGTTATATCGTCATCTCCATCTACTTCGCAAAAGAAGCCTGAAAGTATATCCTGGGCAATGCCCCATGGCTGAGATTTGTAGTAAGTGATGTTTTTGACCCTGATACCCGCTTCTTCCATGACTTCTCTTCTGACTGTATCTTCAAAAGTCTCTCCGATCTCCGTAAAACCGGCTACCAGAGCGTTGTGCGCAAAGCCTCTGGCATATCTCGTGATAAGAAGACTGTCTTTATTCTTTACGCCTACGATCACGGCCGGATTGATCCGCGGATAGATGCGCTTATGACACTTCGAACATTCAAGAGCTCTTTCATCATTTGTTTCTTCCATCAAACCGGCACAGCGTCCGCAGTATCTGTTGTCTTTATACCATAGCGTAAGATGGTAGGCCGTATACAGTCCAAACAGCATCGTCTCATCGTGATCGATGCTGTCTCTGATAGCCCTTAGGGAATTGAAGGCATAGCCGTTTATCAGTTCCTTTGAGTCAGAGAAATAGTACTCAGTTTCATCGATCCTGAAGAGATAAGTGGCTTTGTTTCCTTTAAGATCTTTTCCTTTTGGAAAAGAAATTGAATCATTGTCGATCTTGCAGAGAACGCTGTCCTTATCAAAGACAAAGATCGTGCTGCTGTCATCCGGATCTTTTCGTGCATATGTATTATCAAAACAATGAGGAGCTATATCCTGTATCATGAACGCTCCTCTTTGTCTTCTTCATATTTCTTGTGGATGTTGTTGATATCTTCCATTGAACCGCCTCCATCGTCGTTCGGATCTTTGAATTCGCCTTTATCTACAAGTCTCAGGAATGCATCCACGACGTCCGCTGTCAACTGTGTTCCTCTGACTTCCTTGATTATCGAAACGACCTTGTCGAAGTTCATACGCTTGCGGTACGGCCTGTTGGAATACATCGCATCAAAGGTATCAGCGACCGCAATGATCTGCGCAACTCTAGGGATCTCATGTCCTTTAAGACCGCGCGGATAGCCTCGGCCATCAGGTCTTTCATGGTGGAAACCAGCTCCGTCAGCTAATTCCGGCATGATGCTGATATCCTTAAGAACATTGTAGCCCAGGGTCGAATGAGATTTGATGATGTTGAACTCATCATCATCGAGCTTGCCCGGTTTGTTTAGAACTTCTTCCTTGACACCGATCTTGCCCAGATCATGAAGCAAGGCTATATTGTAATACTTCTCCACGGTATCTTCGCTGTAGCCAAGTTCTCTTGTCAGCATCGCCGTATAATCCGCGACTCTGGTAGAGTGACCGTTGGTATATTTATCCTTCATATCTATCGTTTTGGCCAGAGCCTGAGTGATCTCACGGATCAGAGCCCTGTTTTCTTTACTCTTCTTTTCAAATTCAGCAGTCTTCCTGCCAATGACTGTCCTGACGATGTGGACCATTATCGCGGTCATGAACAAAGCGACAAGGATGTAGAACCAGATCTCTTCATAGAAGTTCTTTATCTTGCTTATAGAGACTGCGATCTCCTGTTCATCGCTTCCGGCCGGATCCTTGATCTTCATGATGAAGGTGTAATCACCGCCCTTGAGGTTGGTGTAGTCGACAGGCTTCAGTGCTGATCTGTCCAGAGTCGTCGTCTGATCTTCAAATCCCTGCAGATGATAAGTGACCTGCGGATTGATCAAAGAGTAGTTGTAGATGAACGGATAGATGGTCAGCCTTTGCGTTGAGGCGGCGATCGTAAAATGACCTTCAGCGTCCGGATAGATGAGCTTTGAATCTGCTTCAACGTAAGGTACCACCATCTTCAGATCGCTGACGCTTTCAAAAGAATCGTCGATATTGACTTTTGAAACACCGGTCGTACCCGCGATATAAAGATCTCCGTTTTCGCTGAGCGAACTGTAGGAATTGGCGTTGGAGACGATGCTCAAGCCGTTGTTGCGGTTATAGTAAAGAGGATTGATCTCCCCGTTTTTTATCAGCTCATTCTTGGAGACGACGTAGATGCCGTTGCTGCTGAGTATCCACATGTCGCCTTTCTTGTTTTCATAGATGTCGAAGTTGTTTGAATAAGGGAAGTGGCTCAGTGTATGGATCTTGTAATCACTGTCCATGTAGGCCAGAGAGTTGCTGGTGACGATCCAGTAGATGTCTTCACTGTTGTCCTTTTTGATCCTCATGACGACTTCCGATTCAAGGCCCTCGTCAATACCGAAGGTCCTCACCCCTTCATCACTAAGCAGATAGATGCCATCGCCATCGCTGCCCATCAGGATCTCGCCCTTGCTTGTTTCAAGTGCCGTCAAGATCTCGGTATTGTTTATTCCATCCGTCTTACCATAGACTTTGCTGACTTTGTTGCCGTTGATCAAAGCTATGCCCCCGGTAGCCGCCACCATGATGGTGCCATCTTTTCTTTCATAGACCACTCTGATTCTGTCGGAAGGAAGCCCATCATCAGGAGTGAAGGAAGTCATTTCGTGATCGTTAAGTCTGATCAAAGCATATTGACCATAGGTCGAGATCCAAAGATTGCCTTTGGAATCTTCGATCATTGAACGGATCCTCTTTCCTTTAAGCGTTTCGATGAGATCGCTTTGTTCTAGGTCCTCGCCTGCTGCACTCCTACATGAACTTAGCGGATAGGAATCAAGCTTTCCCTTTCCTTCATCAACGATCGTGATGCCGTCATCCTTGCTGCCGATAAAAAGCAGCCCGTTGTACAGTGCCGTCGCATTGACGACGGACGGTTCAAGATCATACTGTTCATTAAGATCAGTAAAGCGGCTCCTGACGATCTTCATGACGCCCTGCTTTGAAGAGGTGAACCAGAGATTGCCCTGATAATCCGTCATCATCTTTTCGATCGAATTGCTCAGAGCCACATTATCGATATCTGTAAACTTTTCACCGTCATAGATGCCGATACCGTTATCAGCACAGATCCACAGGTTTTCATTTATCCTGTTGATCGAATTTATGTAATTCAGCGGTGAAAGATCGACCTCATATTCCGTTTCAAAAACATCGCCAAGTTTTCCATAGTACATCGTTGAAGCCTTGGTGCCAAGATAGACATAACCAGATTTCTCATTGTCCGGACAGATGCAGTGCGCATCGTCGATCCCCAGTGCATCCACATCATAGTAAGACACGAGTTTCTTGTCTTTGATCACGAAAAGAGCGCTGTCATTGGTTATACCGTATATGACATCATCGGTACCGATCTTGAATTCCTTGATGTAGGCATCATTTAGCAAAGGCTCATCCAGCTGATGCATGGCCATGTCTTTATCGATATAGTAGATACCTCTGGTCGTAGCGATGAAGATCTCGCCTTCGCTGTTTTCTCCGATCTCTCTGATCGAAAGATCTCTGAGGCCGTCTTCTCTGGTGAATCTGGATAAGTCTGAATCCTTCATGACAAAGACACCGGAATCGTTTGTACCGATCCACAGCCTGTCTTTTGAATCGACAAAGAGACTTATGACTGAAGCGATACCGGTCGTTGAATCAAAGCGCACAAATTCACTGCCATCATAGCGCACAAGGCCTGAATAGCCGCCGATCCAGATGAATCCTTCCTCAGTCTCGGCGATAGCGTTTGCTTCCGAAGTCGGAAGACCATTGCTGTTGTCATAGAGCACGCTCGCATAACCGGCTCCTGTTCTGCTTAGATCGATATTTTGCTGCTCAGCTTTAAGGTATTTGAAAGATCCCGTATCAAGAAGCAGCAGGCTGATCAGGATAAAGATCTTCAGTTTAAAATACCTCGTCATTTGTTATATTAATTATACATTAAGGATGAATGGCCTAATGTTTTAACTTTTAGGCAAAACAATAATAGTATAATTAGGTTATGAGTACGAAGCCATACAGAAAAACCATACATTTGAGCCAGATCGGCGGATGGATCGCCCTGATCTTCTTTGGGATAGCCTTGAATCTGGCTGGGATCCAGATCGCCAATTCTCTTGATATGAATCTCTACCTGGACAGTATCGGCACGATCGCTTCAAGCGCTATCGGCGGATATCTGCCGGGCGTTCTGGTCGGTTTTTTCACCAATACTTTAAGCAGCCTGATCTATGATCAGATCAACATCTACTATGCTGTACTCAATGTTCTGATCGCAGTCATCGCTACGGCTTTATACAATAAAGGTTTTTTAGGCAATATCTGGAAAGCCGCCATAACGGCCATACTGATCGCTCTTACTAACGGGATCATCGGCGGAACAATAACCTATCTTATCAACAATTATCTGGGAACTTTAGAATATCTCCCGTTTTTATCCGGAGAAATCAAAACAGAGCTGATCGATAAAGCCGTAACTATCCTGCTGGTATTCATCTTTATCAAGCTTGAGAAGAAATACGTCAAGGAAGATCTGCAGTTCCATACCTGGCGTCAGCGCCCTTTGAGCATCGAAGAGAAGCAGCATGCCGACAGCAGTTACAGTCACACGCATGGTCAGGCATCACTTCGAAACAAGCTCCTGATGGCGATCATCATCGTCACTACGGCGATCGCCTTTGTCATGGCGGGCATCAGTTACATGCAGTATCGTAATGAGACCATCTCCAACAACATGCGTGTCGGTACCGGAACAGCCAAGATGGCAGCGTCCTGCATCGATGGCGACATGGTCGATGAATATATAGAAAAGGGCGAGGAAGCTTACCGCTATCTCGAGATCAAAACTCAATTAGCCGCCATCAAGGAAAGTTCAAACGACATCGAATATGTATATGTCTACAGGATCCTTCCGGATGGCTGTCATGTCGTCTTTGACATAGATACTGCAGAAGTCGAAGGAAGCAAGCCTGGTGAGATCATCGAATTCGATCCTTCATTTACGCCTTATCTTGATGAACTGCTTGCAGGAAAGCAGATCGAACCGATCGTTTCCGATGATAAATTTGGCTGGCTGTTGACTGTCTATGAACCGGTCAAAGATTCCAATGGTGTTACTCAGTGCTACGCCTGCGTCGATATCTCCATGGCCCGTGTCCAGACCAATCAGATCGCCTTCTTGACAAAAGTAATATCTCTGTTCCTGGGCTTCTTTATAACGATCATCATCTTTGCCCTGTGGCTGGCCGAGTACAATATCCTGCTTCCGATCAATACGATGGCGATCGCTGCCAGAGATTTCACAGTCCAGAGTACTGAAGGACGCGAAGAGAGTGTTGAAAACTTCAAGAACCTGCAGATCTCGACTAACGATGAGATCGAGAATCTGTATGATTCCTTCTCAATGACGATCGAAGAAACGATCAGCTACCTCGTTGAAACGCAAAAACAGGCCGCTGCATTAAACAAGATGCAGAACGGACTGATCATGGTCCTCGCCGATATGGTCGAAAGCCGTGATCAGTGCACAGGAGACCATGTAAGAAAGACCGCTGCCTACTGTCGCATCATCCTTGAACAGCTCAAGAAAGACGGCTTATATACCGACCAGCTGACAAGCAGCTTTATCGATGACGTCGTAAACTCTGCGCCTTTGCATGATATAGGCAAGATCAAAGTACCTGATTCCATCCTGAACAAACCGGGCAAGCTTACTGATGAAGAATTCGAAATCATGAAGACACACACCAGTGCCGGTAACGAGATCATCCAGCAGGCCATGGAACTCGTATCGACTGATTCAGGCTACCTCAAGGAAGCCAAGAACCTGGCTACCTACCACCATGAAAAATACAACGGCAAGGGTTATCCGGTCGGTCTGAGCGGTGAAGATATCCCGCTGTCTGCCAGAGTCATGGCTGTTGCCGATGTCTTTGATGCCCTGGTATCAAGAAGGAGCTACAAGGAGCCGTTCAGTTTCGAAAAAGCCATGCAGATAATCGAAGAAGGCTCAGGAAGCCACTTCGATCCGAATATCGTCAAAGCTTTCTTTGAAGCCAAAGACAAGGTCAAAGAAGTTTCAGAAAAATTTATTAACTGATGCAACAGACGGGTCACCCCGTCTGTTTTTATTATTCACTGATCGTTCCAAATACCACTGCTCTGAACATTTCGTTTTCTTGCGAACAAGTTGAGAGCGCAACGACTCTGCCCTGCCACTCAGGTTCATAGTAGATCTTGGCTCTGGTCTTTAAGTAGTTGTATATGCTGTCAGCTGTTCTGATCGCCGGATTGAAAATAAAGCCATCACTCGTTTCCGCTTTGTATGCCGCAAAGATCCTGAATCGATATTTGTGCTCAGCCGTCGTTATCGTTCCGTTTCTGTGCGCATCAAAATAGTCTCTGTTTAAATACTGATCCAGATCGCCAAACATCAGATCAGGTATGGAATGCTGACCATAAATGACGGAAAATTCATCCTGCAGCTGAGCGTCATTGCTCCATTCAAGAAAGATCGAACCGCTCGTATTGGCTTCACCATAGGGGTTCTTATTGAGATATTCTATGTTGTCTTTTCCCTGCATCAATGGATAATCTATGTTCGTATCATCGATCTTTATCCAGCCGATCTGGTTTTTAAGGAAAGCCGATCCAGATGAAACAGCTCCATCATCATCTTTGAGAAAAGGAATGCCCATGGATACCTCACCATGGATCAGACGGTCATAAAAAGTATAACCGCTTATCAGGATCATAAGCAGGCATGTGACCACTATGAACACATTCAGCATGCGGTCTAAAACCGCAACTATCCTTTCAGACATCATCCCTTATATCCCTCTTACACGGAATACGTATACTACTTTCCCTTTTAAGTCCTTTTTGTTCAATTGGCCAAACAGTCTGCTGTCTTTTCCGTAATGTCTGTAATCATCCAATAGAAAATATCCATCAGATGAAACTTCATACGGGAATTCAACAGGTGAATCCTCAAGCTGATAGGTCTCATACAGACCTGTCTCTTCTGTCTCAGAGTTCACGATGAACGAGCCGTAAAAAACATCCACTTCACCCGGACCTTTTGCCGCGATCCTTGATACTTCCTTCTTTCCTGTTTCAGGACTTTGGTATACTACGACGTCACCGGCCTGATACGAAGTGATCTTTAATGTTATGAGCACATCGCCATCCATGATGAACGGATACATCCTGTCGCCTTTGTTTATATGTATGCCAAAGACAAAGACGAACATTATGATCATGAACAGGGCGAAGACGCCAAGCTTGATAAGGAAAAGATATAGAGGTCTTTTTTCTTCTTCAGGTCTCTCTTTCGCTGTTTCCTTCTTCTCTATTTCTTTATCATCCTTTTGAGGCTTATCTTTTGATATTTCTTGTTTTTCTGCTTCTTTATCCTGTTTGTTTAACAGGTCATACAGATAGGCTTCTTCGCGGTGATCGTTTTCGACGATCGGCTTTTTTCCCTTGGGGATAAATATCTGCTGCTCGATCGCTTCCTGTTTCCTGATGACGTTTTCTTTTGGTGCCTTTTGCAGCGGCTGTTCCTGTTTTATGTTTATTGTTTCTTCCCTGATTTCTTCTTTTATCAGATGTCTGTCTTTATACAGTTCGGAACGCGTGCGGGTCGAAGTTTTATATCTGTCACTGCGTCGGCGGTTCTTGCCTGCAGAAGCTTTGTTCAGATCTTTATCATCGTTACTCGTCATGGCGTCTCCTTTCTTTCATAAATCCAGGCATCTTATTCAAGATCAGGGTATCTTTATATTCATTATTATATATGACTTGTGCAGGCACAAAAAAGGAGCTGCATTGCTGAGGCTCCTTTGTGAAGATAATGATCAGTCGTCTTTTGAATGACGATCACCGATCTGATATTCGGCGTTGTTCGCGAACATCTCCCTGACACTGATCGGTTTATCACCGGTAAGTCTTTCGAAGTCACGGGTCCAGATGTCCATCTTGCCTTCTCTGATAGCCTGCGCAAATGTAACCATGCCATCAGATGAGAACGGAGCTTCACTTCCTTCTTTGAAGACGCCATCAGTCGTTCTTGGAACACCCATGGCATCAAAGATCTGATAGTTTTCTTCATCTGTTACGAATTTATAGCTTACGTTGTTTCCGGTCTCTTCGTTGCCGATCTGGCAGAATTTAGAGATCGTCATCAACTGCGGTCCGTTGATGTTTAAGACCGCATGATCATATTGCGGTT
Source organism: Erysipelotrichaceae bacterium (assembly GCA_017511325.1). Next base: position 3,790 of record JAFWKS010000172.1, on the reverse strand, counting down.
CGAAAGCTCTGTGTAAAGCATAAGCAACAGCCTTGGCGCAGTCTTTGCGCGAGATGTAAGCCATCAGGCCATCGCCCTGCGAGTTGGTTAAAGGTCCGCCCATCTTCACATAAGTGAAATAGTTGGTGATCATGGCTTCCGCATACTGTGAGTTTCTTAAGAAAATATAGTCAAGTCCCTGATCTGCGATATATCTTTCCGTATAGATGTGGTCCTTCTTTTCAACTGAAGGATTGGTCTCATCGTCAGCATTTACCAGTGAAGTATAGATAATCTTCTTTACGCCAGCTGTTTTGGCAGCATCGACACAGTTCTTGTGAGCGTTCTGTCTTTTTGCTCCGACAAACGGCATCGAGATCAAAGCCAATGCATCAGCTCCCTTGAATGCTTCAACAAGACCTTCCGGATTGTTGAAGTTGGTGACATGGGTCTCTATTCCCTGATCGGCATACTTGACCAGCGATTCAGGATTGTAGCCACAGAAGACCAGGTTCTCCTTTGGTTCTAATGTCATTAAGATCTCAGCTGCATAAGCTCCCAGGTTTCCGTCTACACCGGTTAATAATAGTTTCATGATTATTTTCTCCTCTTCTGATTCTAATTATAAATTATGTCACCCCTTTCTTACTGGGAATGTGAAATATGTATCGGGATATGGTTCATCTTTCAGAGTAAAATGCCACCATTCTTCTTCTAACGGCATAAAGCCATGTCTGATCATCAGATCTCTTAGATACATGCGGTTTTTATACTGTGTATCACTGACGCCTTTATAATCCGGATGAGACAGTTCACCGAAATAATCAAACGTGCCTCCGACATCAAGATCTTCACCTTTCGCATTTACCAGCGTCAGATCGATAGTGCTGCCTCGACTGTGTCCAGAATGCGCATTGATATAGCCTTTTTCAAATAATTCATCCTTATTTACTTCCGGATAGAAGTATTCTTTCATTTTTGTATCTTCAAGATCTTCAGCCCACCTTACAAAATGATCGACAGCCATCTGCGGACGATAGGTATCATAGATCTTGAGGCGATAGCCTTTTTCTCTGGCTTCGCCAGCAGCCTGTTTTAAAGCCGCTGCAGCTTTTCTTGTAAGCAGAGCTACCGGTTCTTCATAGCCGTCAACTCTTGTCCCTACGAAATTGTAATCGCTGTAATACCTGATATCAGTTATCAGATCGGCTATCACCTCGCTCAGATCCACAAAATCACTTCTGTCATCAGAAAACTTTATTGTCATGATAAGCATCCTTTGTCCTGATCCTAATATTCCGCATAATCGGCAGACAGGTTGGCTCTGATATCTGTGATCTCCTTTTCAGTCAGACCGATACCCAAGAGATATTCTTCAGCCTTTTGTTTCAAGTCGACATTTTTCAGATCATCACTTTCAAAGATCGATTTCAGGGTATTGATGATATTCATCTCGGCAATTATCTGATAAGCACTGTCTTCCCTGGTGACGCCATACCAGTTGTAGTATGTCAGCATGTAGTCTTCGACTATTTCTTCGTATGAGGCACCCATCAGACTTTCAAGGATCGCACACAGGATACCCGTTCTGTCTTTTCCCTGCAGGCATTGCACAAGATATGGTCCTTTATTGTTGGCGAAGCATCTCATGAATTCAGCCATATCTTTCCTGTTTTCTTTCGATTGCACATCCAGATTGATGTTCTTGGCAACATGCCTGATGCTCGCAAAATATGTTTCCTCATAACCGGGCAGATTCTCAAGATTTGCTTCATCTTCTGACAGATTTATGACAAAAGCTATGTGATGGCTTCTGGCGGCGGCGTCAGCGAATCCGGCCCGTTTGTATACATCATCGATCGACGTCGACGAACGATAAAGAACATTCTTGCCCATTCCGCTTGTTGCGATATTGCGGAAATTGGTGAATTCCTCATCGCTTAAATGTTTATATTCTTCACGTTCATTGCTGAACTTCAGCTGCAGGATCGTGTATTCATCAAGATATCCGCCCTTTTCTTTCATGGTGAATACGATCTCTACCGGATCATCCACGCCATCTTTCAAAGTCCACAACACTTCATCGTTTTCGTTTTTCTTTTCAGCTATCCCGTAATACGAAGCGAAGTCGCCCATGTTTATCGCCAGCGTGACAGTATCGATATCATCCAGGGCAAATATGCCTGTAGAAAGAGAAGTCACATCGGAATAGGAAGTTACGAGTGGCGCTTCGACTTCCTGGTTAAGAAAGCTCATGGTCAGTATATCGCCTAGTTCAAAACTCGCATCATAAATTTCCTGTTTCTTCAGGTCCGTATAGATGTTGCCGAATTTGTTTATATGTCTTGCGGAAACATATGTCTTGACACCGGCCTGTTCTGCAGGCCCTGCTTCAACAGCTGTTTCTTTTTTCTGACAGCCAAAGCACAGCAGCAGCGTCACTGCAACAATAAGCAATAATACTTTTTTGATTCTTCTCAAAATTAATCCTTCTGTATATTTAGACTTCAATAGATAGCTAAAGCAGTTTACGGTATTCAGCGATCACCTTCAGGTCAGCCGGAGCATACTCAGCTTCTTCATTCGGATCGATCCACCTGATCGCCTTATGGTCATGAAGGACGATATTTTCATCTTCAAGGCTGCAGCGGAAACAATCCATCTCCAGATAGAAATCCGGGTACTGATGTTTTATCGTGAAAAGGTATTCCTTCACGATAAGCTGCACATCAAACTCTTCTCTGATTTCTCTTATTATAGCCTGTTCACCGGTCTCGTTTTTTTCATATTTCCCTCCGGGAAACTCCCAGCAGCCTTCAAGATCTCCTTTTAGTCTCTGGGCAATGAGGATCTTGTCTTCTTTTTCGATAATGGCTGCAACTACTTTCAGTATTTTCATTTATTCATATTATATAATTTTCGTAATGGAAGAGCTCTTTATTAAAAGTATCAGTGTCGATGAAAACATCAGTAAAGACAGCTATCTTTATCAGATACCTGCTATAAGATCTTTGATGAAAGAATCTTTAAAGTTTGAAAGCAGCGTCACTTTTCTGATCGGCGATAACGGTACCGGCAAGTCTACGATCATTGAAGCGCTGGCTATAAGCTGCGGCTTCAATGGCGAAGGCGGAACGAAAAACTTCTCATTTTCCACAAAGAACACCCATTCTGATCTTTATGAACATCTGATCGTAGGAAAAGGAAGGCATTTTAAAGACGGCTTCTTTTTAAGAGCAGAGAGCTTCTATAATGTTGCATCCTATATCGACGAGCTCGACAAGGGAGGCGGAGGAAGACCGATCATCGACAGCTACGGGGGCGTATCCCTGCATCTGCAGTCACATGGTGAAAGCTTCATGGCCCTGATCAAAAACAGATTTTCCGGCAACGGGCTCTATCTTCTTGATGAACCGGAAGCTGCCATCTCTCCGGAAAGACTGATGCAGCTGCTTGTCAGGATCCATGATCTAGAGAAAGATTCCCAGTTCATTATCTCCACCCATTCCCCGATCCTGATGTCCTATCCCGGCGCCAGGATCTATGAACTTGACGACGAGGGAATAAGGAATGTTGAATATAAAGAGACCAGACACTATCAGATAACCAGAGATTTCATTGAAAGACCTGAGATGATGTACAAGTATCTCTTTGAAGAAGAATAAACAAAATTAAACTCGCTAAGGTTTGTCAACAATAAACTGACGTTATTTGTTTAAACATTACGAAAAGTCGTTCATTATCGGACGATTTTTCTTTTCGGGTTGATTGTTATAATTATGTTTCTTTATTCTGTCTGATAGGCTTCCAT
>JAFWKS010000171.1 GCA_017511325.1 Erysipelotrichaceae bacterium | reverse complement strand
CTTGTAAACGGTCCTTTGGTCTATCTGGGTTCCACAGTAGGAACAGTAGTCGATCCATCCTGAATCGGAATAGGATCTGGTCTTCTGGGCCCATCTGGTGCGGGAATCGATCTGAGTTCCGCAATAGGAACAGAATGTTATCCAGTCAGAGTCCGTATAGGCTCTCGTAGCTTTGCGGTAGAGCTTCTTTGAAGCGGTGTAACGGCATGATGCTGTTGAGGCAGATTCTTCTATACACTCGGTATAATAGGCTCTCACCCAGCCGTTATTGCCTTCCAAAACGCCGTTTACATTATATCCTCCATCTGTCCAGGATATTGTCTTCTGGCTGTATTGCTTAATTACGCCTTCAGCCGTTGAAGACGGGAAAGCATAGGTTTCAGTCCAGGAATTATAGTAATAATTTTTATAGAGCGGTGTGACAACCGAGACAGTCTGAACCACCTTGGTGATCGGATATGTCTGAAGATTTGCCCTGCTCGAAAGAACAGCCCAATACCTCGGGAATTCTGTCCTGATCCTGTTCGCACAGGTATTGTCTTCATAGTATTCACAGACAACTTTGATCTTGTTTCCCGTTGCCTGCCATACACCTGTACCTGTCTGTGATGATCCTCCGACCCTCTGATATTCATTTACCCAGGAGCCGAATGTCAGATTCTGTGTCGGCAGGTTCAGATATTCATTAGATAACGCGTAGTCCTGTTTTACTGATATGTTTGAAAAATCACTGTTATAGAAGATATGGTTTGTCAACGACGCCGTAGACCAGTTAAAACTCGGCAGCGTATCCTGATAATTGATCGTCGTGATCGGGAAGTCTTCGCCGATGTATTCAAACACGACAGGGACGCTTTGCTTGTCGATGGTGACAAATTCTTTTCCGTTGACATAGACCTTTCCGGAGGATTCTGACAGCTGAACGTTAAATGAAACATAATTGCCGTCGTAGCTGTGACCAAAGCTGAAACTGTGGATGTCTCCCGATCTTGTGGACTGCTGCGTCTCACTTTCTGAAGATCCGTTAATGTCAGGATAGAACGTACATACATAATAGGTATTTTCTGCAAGTTCAAACTTGAAACCCGCCCTGTAATTCTTCTTGATGGCAACCGTTTCAGAAACGTGCGCCTCGATCCTCATCTGGCTCAGATATACCTTGACGCTGATTGCCGGATTCCAGTTGCTTAAAGAAAATGTCTGAGGATCACTCGACATGGTGCCGACATACGTATTGTTGATGTAGACCGACAGATCGTCCTTCTCAACGACTACAGATGAGATATAAGGCTTGACTGAACTGTCAAGGCTGTCTATATCCAGCATGTAGTATTCGCGCGTCCTGGCAGCGGAAATGCTGCTTATGCTCATGTTAAAGACGAACAAGGCAAGCACCACACTCCTGATAATTCGTTTGATCATAATTTTCCCTCCTTTCGTCTTGAAACAATAATTGAAAAAAACGGCACCGATTGAAGGTGCCACGAAAAGTCATTTCATAAAAAAGGCATAAACACTGGGAAAGCAGCATAGCTGTCATTTGGGGAAATTTAGTGTTTATGCCTTATTTAAGAAAGCGATCATTTGATCGCTTATTCTCCTGTATATTCTCTTACGATCGGATCGAGCACTTCATAGACTGCATCGTATCCGCTTACCTTTGACACCTGCTGATTTGCCGTCATCCTGACTAAAGTCGGCGTTCCCTCAACATCAAACTGGCTGAAGAGGTTTTCGCACTCGTCGAGATGGGCCAGATAGATCGGTGTCGTATCATTGACACCCAGGTAATAATACGAAGCTATAAACTGGTTCGATACCTCGCAGTTCACGCAACCGTCCTGATAGAAGTACAGGAAGTAATCATCGCCCAGTGTCTTGAGATCCGTGCTGTCGCTGATCGCATACTTTTCAAGGATTTCCGGATAATCCGCCAGATTTACTCCTTCGCTTTCGCTTTGACCTGACGTGTTTCCGCCCGAGATCGAAGCGATCTGACTACTTAAGGATTCGTACATCTTTTTCTGGTTCACCAGAAGGGCGATGCTGTTGGCAAAGCCTGCTATAAGCATAAAGACACAAAGCCCGATCAGAACCCCCTGAAAAGCATTTCTGTAAGGGTTGTTCCCGCAATGCGGACAGGCCATATAATTTGCGTCATACTTCTTGCCGCATTTGCGGCATGTTCTTTCTTTCATATTTTGTTTCCTTTCTTAATAATCGACGGCCTTAGTGATGGCGGAATAGGACAGGGTGTGATCCTGGTTAATCCAGGCTAATGAGTGTGTGAAGCTCACAGTCACCATGTACCTCTTCTTGTCGCCGTTGGCACCGATGCCACCATTGGTTTCCGAGACATTGATTGTCGTATGGGTTCTTTGCGCATAGTTGTTGATCACATCTGCGTCATAGCCGTTGATCTCCAGATAGTCGGTGACGGCATAAAGCACGTCATGGGCATTCTGGGAAACGACACCGAACGTCATGATTGTGGTCAGCAAAGCTGCGCCCATAAATATGAATATTATTGTTACAAGCGTCTTAATGGGTTGTTCCATATTTTATAAAAGCCGGCAACGCTTACGGCATTGACTGTCGGGCATTGCCGGTTCTTCCTCCTTTTTTTTCAGCACTTCCAACGTTACGGGGAGTGGAAGTGCAACGCCTAAGAGGCTGCGTCTCCCCAGACGGTTTTCCGAATCGGGTTTTCTTACTGCAGGCCAAGTATTTTGTCGATAAACGATTTGATACCATTGCCGACTGAAGCGACGATTCCATTGTTACCCTGAGCAAGCGCAATTAAAGCGATACCTACGATAACAACGATAGCTACAACGATCAATTGTTTTACAGGCTCATCCATGCTTCTTCGTTCTCCTTTCCTAAGTGTTTTTTATATTCCAAAAAGGACGATGTTTTCACACCGTCCCGTTCTTAGTTTCTTTTAATCCTCTTTTCTCTTCTTTTTCTCGACGAGAAACAGAGCCATTCCTGCTCCGACGATCATTGAGGCTGCAATTATTACTGCCTGACCTGATCCGGTAGGACTCATTCCGCTCTTTCCGCTTTCAGACGAACTATCATCCGGTGTCGGATCCGGTGAAGGGATCCTGCGGTATCTTGCCTCAAGGGTCATATCCTCTTCGACAGGATCGTCGAAATTCCATTTCCTTCCATCAGCCGTATACCAGCCAAGGAAGTTATATCCCGACTTATCCTTATGGACAGGTTCATCCAGCTTGTCGCCCTTGATGACTCTGATGATGTATCTGATGCCGTCATCAACGGTGATCTTTATCTCGGAGATCTTTGATTCGTCCGTTTCCAGAGGTTCAAAGTGCGCTTCGAGAGTCATATTTTCATAGACCGGATCACTGAAGTTCCATTTCTGATCGAATCTGTACCAGCCGATAAAGGTATAGCCTTCCTTTTCAGGCGGTGCCGGTTCTCTCACTTTGTATCCTTCCGATACCTTGGTGAAAGTCTCTGCTCCGTTGGCTCTGAATCTGACTTCGTATTCCGTCAGCGTTCCGCTGTCCTTCCTGTATCTTGCGGTCAGAGTCATATGCCTTGTGGCAGGTTCATCAAAATCCCATTCGACTCCTTCATCCGTAAACCAGCCGATAAAGGTATAGCCTTTCATGTCGGGGTGTTCAGGCTGAATGATCCTGTCGCCATATTTGACATACATGATGATGTCCTCGCCTACCGGCAGAGCATATGTGATCCTGGCTGAGACCGAATATAATACCTGTGCCGTTTTTGCGTCGTCGCTGTTTTCTTCGCCTTCATCGGCACTTATCGGCAGGGCAAAAACCATGGCCAGAGCAAGCATTATCAATAAAATACTCTTGCGCATTTTTCTATCTCCTTTCTGTGAACTTAAAGAATAAGTTCGGGTATCCGCAATTGCTGGTTGAAACGGCACCTGTCACATGCTGTGTTTTGGTTGAATTTTTCATTTGTACCTCCTACTGATTTCAACTGATTGTGGTTCACAGTTCTTCGACGGTCCTCTAGCTTAGTTATGGAACAAGTCTCATAAATGAGAACTAAACCCCGATTATCCATCTTCCTGTGCGTAAATTTCCCGCCCCTACGGGTATTTGAATCTTTTTAAGTTAAGGCCAGGATTCTTAAGCCTTCATTTCTGATATTGATCGCGGCGTTTAAATCACGATCAATGGTTAGTCCGCATTCGCACTGATATGTTCTCTGTGGCAGCGGGATCTTTTTGATACTTCCGCATCTTGAGCACTGCTGCGAGCTTGGAAAGAATTGATCGACTTTAATAATCTGCTTACCTCTTTCAAAGAGCTTATAGCTTAACAGTTCGATAAACTTTCCATAGCCGTTGTCCATGGTTGCTTTGCCAAGACCGAAGCCTTTGTTTGACATGGCTTTTATGTCAAGGTCTTCAATGATTACAGCGTCATTGATGTTCGCCATTTGAACTGACAGTTTATGCAGATAATCATTTCTGTGGTTGGCAACTTCCTTTTGCAGCTTTGCCACTTTAGAGATCTGTTTTTGGATACGTTTACAGGTTTCTAACGGTCGATCATAGATTGGATGTCTTTTACCAAAAACGGTTTTATATCCCGTTATGTGGCTTTCGATCATGTGAGCCAACTTGCGTTGAGCTTTTCTAAGACGCTTTTGTGCATTTCTGAAGAAGTGAGGCATATCGGCAACGTTGCCGTTTGAATCCATAAATAATCCATCGGACTTGTAGTCGAGACCGATGACTTGGTTTTCGTCAACAATCACGGGTACAACATCGATTTCGTATTTATACGTAATGGAACAGTAGTATTTGCCGTTTTCCTTTGAGATAGTGCAAAAGCAGATCTTGGCGTCATTCGGAAACTCTCGAACTTTCGAGCTTTTGATCCATCCCAGGCACGGAAGTTTCAGCTTTCTTTTCTCATAAGCGAAACAGCTCATATTTGTGGTTGTGTAAGATTGGAGCGGGTTCTTCTTAGACTTGAACTTTGGGAATCCTGTCCGTTTCTTAAAGAACTTATCGAAGGCATTATTTATCTGCCTGCATACAAACTTCAGAGCCTGAGAATCTACATCCTTCAGCCATGGCTTGTATTCTTTTATTTCCGGTAAAAGGTTCTGCATATCAAAACGTGATAGGTGTTCTCCACGGCGTACATAGACCTTTTCGTTACGGGCAAGCATATGATTGTACACAAAACGGCAGCAATCCAATGTTGTGTCTATTTTTTCAGCTTGTGCTTTGTTCGGATATAAACGAACTTTTGAACCGTGTACGACCTTCATGTCTCTCCTTTCTTTTTCAACCAGTTTTTGAGGATACTATCTTTGTGTGATTAACTGTTTTCAACCACTAATTTCGAATAGCCATAAGTTCTTTTAATCAGCGCCATTATTTGGATTGGCGCTGATTAAAAGAAAAGAACCTTTTTGAGGTTCTTTAGCTTTACTATGCATTTACGATTTCTGCTGTAAATGTCAATGTGTCGGTATATGACTCCGAATACAAGGCTGAACTGGTGCTGCCCAGTGCGAAATCAAGCTGCTGTGAGACTGCTGTTGTTGAATAAGCACCTGCCGCAACGCTGAGGATTTCCATATTGTTGGTTACAGCTGTTGCGCCTTTTGCAAGCGAATATGAGATCTCGTCCGTGCTGTACATCAGCTTCCATCCGTTGGTGGATGCAACAGAGATCGAAAGCTTCTTTCCGCTTTCGATTCTGACTTCCTGAGCTGAAACACTCATGCTTACAGCTGATGAAGAAAGAGTGACACTCTCGGCTGAAACGTTCCACACATATCCTTCAGACGGTGTATAGTTTACAGCTGTCGTATGAGTATCATCAGCACCGACAAATGTACATAATGACATCAGTACCAGCAAAACTGCTAAAATCTTTTTCATAGTTTTCCTTTCTATCAGGATGTCGTAGATCATCCGGATCGCGTTCTGATTACGCGTCTACAATTGTTGCTGTATAAGTTAAGGTATCGAGATAGCTTCCTGCAACTTCTGCTGTTGCCGAACCGGTATTCAGTCTGAAATAAAGAGCCTGGTTTCCGGTGTTTGTTCCGGCTGCAACTTCAAGAACAACTGCATTTGCAACTAACGGACTTGACATGTCGGCATTCTTGGAAATGGCGTAGTTAAGATATGTGGAACCATTGACGACTCTATACTGGTTACTTGACATATTTGCACCGATCACCGTGATCTGCAGTTTCTTACCATCGTCAATAACATTCGATAAAACGGCAACACCGTTGTCGGCCGAATCGATCTGAGCGGTCTGAGATGATGTTGCATCGTTATGCCCGACGCCAAGGTTGCTTCCAAAATCAATACCATCATGAATGGCCCATGTATAACCTGAGTCGACCTCGTATTCAACGGTTGTTGTCTTTGTATCAGGATCTGCGGCAACACCCATTGTGCATAAACAAAGGACCGCTATCATGATTGCTAAAAATTTTTTCATATTTGTTTTTTCTCCTTTCTGTTATATGATTTTGCCTTTTTCCTATCTACGTTCGGATTAAAGACCAAAGGAATCTGCTTCCTTTCAAAAGCAAAACATCACTCTGTTTCACTTTTGAAAGGAAAAGAACGTGTCATAGATCACGTTCTTTATATTGTTTAATTACGCGTCGATAATTGCGGCTGTGTAAGTAAGAGTATCTGAATAGTTACCTGCTACTTCAGCTGTTGCAGAGGTAGTAGTCAGTTTGAAATACAGAGGCTGTGAGCCTGTGTTTGTTCCGGCTGCAACTTCAAGAACTGGATCGTTTGCTGCTAAAGCGGCGCCTGATGCATTGTTCTTTCTTACTTCATAGTTTAATTCATCGTTTAAAGCTGTCTTTACCTTGAATCCGTTTGCGGAAGCAATGGAAATAGAGAGCTTCTTGCCGTGAGCGATGATATTCTTTGAAACAGCGATGATGGCGTCATCTTCATTTTCGTCAACCAGTCTTTCAACAAAACTGTTGATGCCTGCGTCCTCACCGAAATCGATATCGGCGTGGATAGACCAGGTATAACCTTCGTTTACTGCATAAAGAACATCTGCAGTATCAGATGTATCTGCGCTGGAGTCGCCATCGATTGCGGCTACGCCGAGAGTGCAGATGCAGAACATTGCGAGCATGAGTGCTAAAAACTTTTTCATAATAAATATTTCTCCTTCTTTTGTTTTGAGTATTTCCGCTGTCTATGATCAGCGAAGATTTACAGAGGGTTTACCTCAGAGATACGTACACCTTAATAGAAAACTGTGCGCATTTCTGAGGTAAAAACAATATCCGGAAGTTCTGGGCACCTGGGTGCCCAGAAACTGTTTTTAAAGATGAAAAAGGCATCACAGAGTGCCTGTTTTCGATTATCTTATTAAACTGATGCTGCTACGATCTGAGCTGTGTAAACGACTTTACCGTAGTAGTTACCGGCAACTTCTGATGCTAAGTTCTGAGCTGCACCTGCTAATTTGGAAGTATCCAAAGTGAATGTCATATGTTCTGTGCCTGTATTTACACCGGCTGCAACTTCAAGAATTGTATTACCGATAGCGATAGCGCCTTCTTTGAAATCACCGGTTTTTCCTACAACTGAGTATGCCAACTGAGAATTACCGTTAGCTACCTGGAAAACGTTGTCTGTCTTCTTGACTCCTTCTGAATCACATGAATATGCACCGATGCTGATCTTTAATTTTTTGCCGTCTCTGATGATGTTTTTAGTGACTGCAACTGCCTGATCTTCAATTACCAGATGACCGGTTTTGTCT
>JAFWKS010000010.1 GCA_017511325.1 Erysipelotrichaceae bacterium | reverse complement strand
TGGAGAAAGTTTCCACGATGGGACGTGCGACGATGGGTGTACGTCTGATCAAACCTCAGGAAGGTACCTTCGTCTCTGCAGTTTCTCTGATGTCACACAGTGACGAAGATACTGAAGAAAACGAGTAAAGAACCAACAAAGACAAGGAAAAGAAGATCCTTGTCTTTTTGTATGACCGGTCTATTTTTCTTATAATTAGATTAAAGCTAAGGAGTATTGACGATGGATAATAATTTTACCTGCCCTGATTGCGGAAGCGCATTGAATGTCGGAGACTACGATGTATATGTCAACTGTCCAAAGTGCGGGATCAGACTGAGCATCCCCGGCCGTACCGGTTTTGTGAAAAGAACTTTCAAAAATCCCGAAGGCATCGTTTTAGCCAGTGCCGAAGTTCCATATGACTATGTCTGTACCGGTGGCTATGACGAGTATTGGAAATCAGAAATGGTCCCTTACTACTATATGATCAAAGCCTGTCCGGATAGTCGCGGCATCTACATGTCTTCCTTCTCCAAGGAACTTTATAACGATCTGAAGAATCCGGTACTTAAAGGCATGAAGGCTCTGGTCAACGCCAGTACCAAAAACGGATATCAGAAATTTGAAGAGCCGGAAGTCTTCCTTCAAAGAGAAGCCGAAAAGATCGCCGGCATAAAACTGACACCGGTAGGCAAGGCAAAGCTTCCTAGCTATCTCGGTACTCATCCGCAGGCTGCATTGGCCAATCTGCAAAACGATATCAACAAATACACGATGTTTGTCGGAAGTCCTTCAACCATCTTAAGAAGCGTCACTGATTCTTTCATGTATCGCTATATTGGAAAACTCAACGACAGAGATGTAGTAGTACTGGCCGGCATGGATTATGAAGGTACTGAACTTGACTATACACCTTCCGGTCTTGATGCCCTGGTCGATGGAGTAGGCGGACTTTTCGATAAACTCAAGAAAAACAAGAACGAAAAGACCGGTGATGACGACCAGCTGCCGTTTGGACACGGAAGACATGTCGATCATGTGCTGTTTGGTGCAGCCAACACTTTCTATGCCATGTTTTTTGCGGAACTGGAAGAAGAAGTGTCTAAAGTCTTCCTTAGATTTGCGGCAACCGCTGTCCCTGATCCTTCTCTGGTTCAAAGAGAAAATGCCCTGATAAATCAGAAGTTCGCGGAGATCTCACAACAGGTCGCAATGAATCAGGCGATCGCTCAACAGAAGATGTACCAGCTTCAGCAGAATCAGGCAAGACTGAGACAGACCCTTGCTGATAACGCCAATTCCATTTCCGATGGCATCATGGATTCCTGGAACAAGAAGATGGCATCTGATTCAAGGATCTCCCAGGCGCGCAGTGAAGCGACGATGGGAGTCAATACCTACACCAACAGCTACGGTCAAAATGTCGATGTTTCAGTAAGTGCTGACCATGTCTATCAGAATCAGTATGGCAATGTCTACGGAGTTTCCGGCAACGAACTTGATCAGGAGACCTTGAACAAACTGAATTGGACGAGCCTCGACAAGAAATAATTAAACAAAAAGACAAGTGCTTGTCTTTTTTTGTTGTCAGCTTTGTGTATCATAATAGGCTTCGAGTTTTTCTCTGGCTGCCACATAGAACGGTTCCAGTTTCTTATCGAACTGTTTGCCCATCCCTTCCATGATTATCCTGTCAGCTTCTTTATAAGACATCTTATCTTTGTAGACCCTTTTGGAGACCAGGGCATCATAGACATCTGCGATCGCCATGATCCTTGCTTCGATCGGGATCTCATCTCCTTTTAATCCGTCAGGATAACCGGAGCCGTCAACTCTTTCATGGTGGTAGTGAGCGACGTTTTCGGCGATCTGTTTAAGCTCATCATCGTCGATCGATTCAAATATCCTGTGAATGATCTTTGCGCCTTCCGGTGCGTGCTTTTTCATGATCGCAAATTCTTCAGGGGTGAAGCGACCCGGCTTTCTAAGGATCGCATCATCGACAGCTATCTTTCCCAGATCGTGCATCGGGGCAGCTTTGACGAGGATCCTTATGAATCTGTCACTTAGACCAAGAGTGTTGTTCTTTTTGATCTCGTTTGTCAGGATCCTTACACCTTCGCTGGTCCTGCGGATGTGACCGCCGGTCGAGTTGTCTCTGCTTTCAACCATCGTCGCCATACCTATCACAAATGAATCGTTGATCTCAACGATCCGTCTGGTCTTTTCTTCAACTTCTGAAGTGAGCTTCTGATTGAAGGTGTTAAGCAGGGAGATGTATTCCTGATTCTTGGTGTCATCGGTGATGAACAGCTGATAACCGCATTTGGTCAGACCTTCAAACAGGTAGTTGATACTGACCTGATAATATCTATTATCTTTTTGGTACTGCTGATCCATGACCTTGTTTTCATCGTTGCATTTTTTAAGCCAGGCATAGACGCTGTCTTTAAGACCTGTATTGACGATACTGGAGTCTACTTTGATGTTGTTGAGCTCTGGGAATATTTCCCGGGCAGTTTCATTACTTCCCAGGAAATTATAATTGAAATCAAAAGACATGAATCCGACATCGCCTTTCTGCACCAGAGAATCGACCAGCGTATCTGAAATATCATACATATTAAGGCGCCTTATTATGATCAGATATATTACCTGGGCTATTAAGTATGAGACGACTTCAAGGTCAATGTCAAGATGAACGAACCTTTCGACTACGTAACATGTTACGGCAACCGCTTCTGTAAGAAAGAGCAAGAAGACGATCTTGTTGGAGACGTCGTTCTTTTTGAAATAGCTTATACAGAAGGCCCACAGGTTGATAAACAGATAGAATGCGATCAGCACATAAAAGAGCGCATGCAAAGGACCATAGGTTTTTGTCAGTCTGACGACGCCGTTGATCTTTTGAAATTCTATGCTTTCATAAAACAGCTTATGCAGATCGTTGGTGATTACCAGTGCAAAGACCGAAGAACTTAAAACAAAAAAGATCAGCCTGACCAGTTTGCTTGCAGGCATGTTGCAAAGGTCAAGGACGACCAGTGTAAGTATCAAAAAAAGGTAACATCCGCCCAGGTAGATCATGGCGTTTCCAAACAACGCACCCTGCAAGGTGTTGGCGATCGAAAAGGCGATATATCCAAGCATGACGATCGGTATGAGCAGGAAAGCCAAAGAAATGTGGATGTTGTAATGTTTATGCCATCTCCATACGTAGATCAGACTTAGTATTACCGAGGCAATAAATATTAGTGCATAATATGTTGTTACCATTAACTTTATTCTAATATAAGAGTTTGTTTGTTGCTTAGAGAAAATCAAACGAGCACCTGTTTCGTCTTTTAAGATCGATCTGCGTAATATAATTTAGTTGTATATAGGTAACAAACATAATACAGGAGTACAGCATGAAAAACAGAAAAAACATTTTTGTCATCATTGCGCTGTGTCTGGTTGCTGTGGCTACGATCTTTATGGCACTGGCCAACAGCATCCAAACAGACGGCGGCAACATCGAACTGATCGATGGACAGATAACTGATGAAAGAGGGCAGCTGACCTTCAAACTATACAAACCAGTCGAAGCCTCTGCCCAAAACAAAGCACCGGCCGTCCTGCTTCTGCACGGCTATCAGAATGATCACGAGACATGTGCGGCATATGCGATCGAACTCGCCAGAAGAGGGGCGGTCGTTTTGTGTCTTGATGAATATGGACATGGTGCATCAACGATCGGTCTTGCAGAAAGAGGGTATGTGAATCACGTCGTCAAGGTGAACTATGGAAACGATTCAGAAGCAGACGGGACCTTCAGGAAGATCGGCGGATCGATCAGGTACCGTGTTTTGATGAATTTCTCCAACCTGTCTTTCTTTAATGATCACTATTCAAAAGATGATGACGGCAATCAGATCCTTGATTCATCATGTGGCGGTTCACTTGCGTATGGGTACTTGTCCCAGCTTGATTATGTCGACAGCAGCCGCATGGCGGTCAGCGGTCACTCGATGGGCACCTGGTCAAGCTGGAGCGTTGCAGCCGATTACAGTGGCACGCCGATCGCGCCAAAGGCGATCGTCTTGCAGTGCGGAGAACTCTTCACCGACGATGTTTATGATCGTTCACTCAAATTCAACAACGTCCTTCTGCTTCAGGCAAAGTATGATGAATTCTCTTACTTCAGAGACTATCAAAAGATCGTCGATGATGATCTGCTCAAGTCAGATCTAAGGACATCATTCCTGAACACCACACCTGATAAAGCGGAATGGAACAAGACCTATGGTGATTTTACAGATGGCAGCGCCAGAAGGATGGAACTGCTCATCACCAACCATCGTTTGACGACTCACAACATCCACGGACTTGAAGTGGCACTTGAGTGGTTCGACAAAGCTATTCATCTTCCTGATGCCATAAGCAGTTCCATCGTTGCCAAGACAAAAGAGTACCTGGTGCTTGCAGCAATGCTTCTGGTACTTGCGAGCCTCTTCCCGCTGATGGCTTATTTGCTTGAACTTCCTTTCTTCGCCAGTGTCAAACAGGAGCTGCCTGAAAAAGAAACGATGACAAGCAAAGCCGGCTTCAAGAAAGGTGCGATCATCACGATCCTGATCTCTGGTGCCAGCTTTCCGTTCATGACGCAGCTTGGGCACGCGCTTCTGCCTTTGCCGGAAAAGATCTTCAGGATGACGGTAGGCAACGGCTTCCTTGGCTGGTACCTGCTTTTGATAATCGTCATGCTCATAACATCCTTCATCAGCAATAAGCAGAATCAGAAGAAAGGAATCAAGAGCGAAAAATTCGATCTTCAGGTTTTCCTGAAGGCGCTTGCACTCGCATGTGTACTGATCGTTTATATGTACATAATCAATCTTCTCTATTGCAGGATATTCGATCTCGATCTCAGGTTCATCTGGCCTTTCTTTAGAGAATTTACTTTTGAAAGATTCGGACAGTTCCTGGTATACCTGCCGGTATTTGGGCTCTTCTACTATTTAAACAACACCAAGATCATGAGAGATCTGCGCACAGCTGCGACATATGAAAAAGGCTTCAGCGGTTTCCTTAAAAACTGGCTGATCAGTTTTGCCTTGATGGCTGGCGGGGTACTGCTGGTAGTCCTTATTGAATACGTTCCGTTTTTTGCGAATATCGGACCTGGTGCCGATCTGCTGTTTGGATCGACCTTCGGCGGACCTTTCATGTCGATACTGATCCTGTTTGTTCCACAGGTCATGTTCTTCTCGATCCTCTGTACTTTCGCATACAGGATGACGGGCAGGGCATATACCGGTGCCATGCTGGCGGCGATGCTGGCGTGCTGGATCGTCACTGGTGGATCATCGATACTGTAACAGAAACAGAACTGTCACTATAGAAGGTGACAGTTCTTTTTGTAATGAGTGTTAAATTATATAAGGAAGGACAGATATTACCGTGGAAATATTAGGTTGATGATGCAAACGTTTATATTTGTGTTATCATTTCTGTATAAGTTTAAGGACCAGTAGTTGAAAGAAAGCTTTCAGAGAGGCGAGATACCGGTGCAACTTGCCAGCAGACTTTCAATGAATCTACCTTATGCGATGTCTTAATAGGACACGTGTACTCGCGTTAAGAGTCAAAGCTAAAAATAAGGTGGTACCGTGCATTGCACCCTTGTTATCACCTTTTTATTTTTTGGAGGGAATATGATAGACATTAAACTGATTAGAGAAAATCCTGAACTCGTAAAGGAAAACATCAGGAAGAAATTCCAGGATGAGAAGCTAGTGCTTGTTGATGAGGTTAAAGCACTGGACGAGGAATACCGCAGCTTACGTACCAAAGCCGACGATCTAAGAGCTCAAAGAAACACTGCCTCAAAACAGATCGGTGCTCTGATGGCTCAGGGCAAAAAAGAAGAAGCCGAAGAAGTCAAGGCAAACGTCAAAAAGATCGGTGAAGAGATCGAAGCCTGTGAACTGAAGGAACCGGAACTGGAAGAAAAGATCAGAGAGAAGATGCTGGTGATCCCTAACATCATCGATGCATCGGTTCCTATCGGCAAAGATGATTCAGAGAATGTTGAGATCGAACAGTTCGGAACCAAGAAAGAATTTTCTTATGAGATCCCATATCATACCGACATCATGGAAAATCTGGATGGCATTGATCTTGATTCCGCAAGAAGGACCTCAGGCAATGGTTTCTATTATTTGACCGGCGATATCGCAAGACTTCATTCTGCGATCCTTGCCTACGCCAGAGACTACATGGTAAACAAGGGCTTTACTTACTGTGTTCCGCCATTCATGATCAGATCCGAAGTTGTGACCGGCGTTATGTCTTTCAAGGAAATGGAAAACATGATGTACAAGATCGAAGGTGAGGACCTGTATCTGATCGGTACATCTGAACACTCAATGATCGGTCGTTTCATCGACACGATCAACGATGAGGCAAAACTTCCAATGACTCTCACTTCATATTCTCCTTGTTTCAGAAAAGAAGTCGGTGCACACGGCATTGAAGAAAGAGGAGTATACCGTATCCATCAGTTTGAAAAACAGGAAATGATCGTCATCTGTAAACCGGAAGAATCTATGGACTGGTACAACAAGATGTGGAGATATTCTGTCGATCTGTTCCTGTCATTAGGGATCCCGGTCAGGACTCTGGAATGCTGCTCAGGCGATCTGGCTGATCTGAAAGTCAAATCATGCGATGTTGAAGCCTGGTCTCCTAGACAACAGAAATACTTCGAAGTATGTTCATGTTCCAACCTGGGCGATGCGCAGTCAAGAAGACTGAAGATCAGGGTCAAGGGAGAGAAGGGCAATTACCTGCCTCATACTCTGAACAACACAGTCGTTGCGCCGCCAAGAATGCTGATCGCTTTCTTGGAAAACAACTATAATGAAGACGGTTCGATCGACATCCCTGAAGTTTTACAGCCATACATGGGCGGCCAGAAGAAGATCGTCAAGAAATAAAAAAGTAAAAAGATTGTTTCACGTGAAACAATCTTTTAATATAAAAATATAGAAGGAATATGTTTCACGTGAAACATTGAGGTAAAAAATGCGACCGATAATATTTGATTTTAATGGAACTCTGTTCTTTGATGCCGATATAAACGAATGGGCCTGGAGACAGACGATCAACGAGATCTCTAAGGGAAAAATAGATTTTGATGAAGTATATAAGGAATTTAAAAGCACCAGAAACTTTGTTTTCTTAACACATATTTTTAAAATGCTTGGTCTTCCTTTGGAAGAAGATAAGATCAATTATTGGGCAAAAAGAAAGGAAACGGAGTATTATCATCGCTTCTGCAAAGAAAATAATCGTCGCGAGCTTTCCCCTGGAGCAGAAGATCTGTTTGTTTATCTTAAGGAGAACAACGTTCCATATAATCTGTGCACGGCTTCGATAAAAGAAAACGTCGATCTGTATTTTGATTTCATCGGTCTTAATAAATGGTTTGACAGAGAAAAGATCGCTTATGATGACGGATCTTTTGAAAACAAAGTCAGTATGTATAAAGCAGCGGCAGAAAGGATAAATACAAACATAGAAGATTGCACAGTATTTGAAGATTCGCTGAAATCGATCTCAGAAGCCGCAAAAGCCGGATGCAAACATATTGTCGCTATAAAAAACTATGATCCTGAGATCAAAGAAATAGTCCAGGTAATAAAAGATTTTACAGAGTTGGATCGCAGCATCCTATAAATGTTTCACGTGAAACATTTGAAACAGAGAAGCTATTACTATAAAATATAAATGGTACAACAAACATGTTTCTAACTTGGTCAGGTGCGGAAGCAAGCAGCCATACGAGCCTCTGTCTGTGTGTACCATTTTTATTAGAAAGAAACAGATAAAGAAAATGATGATCGTATTGGAAGGAATAGCTGCGGCGTTTGTAGTGCTGGTATGTCTGGTAGCGGGCATAGCTGATGGAGCACATAATATGGCTTTCTTTTATGAGGAAGATGTCCAAAACAGAGTTGAAGAACTGGGCTTGATCACAAAGACAAAGATCCAGGAAAAGGCGAAAAAGTTTTTTCTCTTTGGGATCCTGCCATATTTTGTTATAGTCATATCGTTTGTTTATGCAGTAAACAAAGCAAGGGGGTTCTGGGATCCGTTTTGGCAGATGAGCGCGATCCTTCTGATCGAAGGCATCTTTGACCGCCTGTTCATAGACTGGTATTGGGTCAATCATACAAAAGCCTGGGAGATCCCGGGGACCGAAGATCTTAAACCATATATAAATAAAAAAGCCTGGATCAGAAAGTGGCTGGGCACATTGATAGGTTTTCCGCTGATCGCAGCGATCATATCATCGATAATGTCCTTAATAATTAAATGAATAAATATATGGAAGAAGCCTACAAGGAAGCTAAGAAAGCATATGCTGAAGATGAAGTTCCTGTTGGCTGCGTGATCGTAAAAGATGAAAAGATAATCGCCAGGGCTCATAACCGCAAGGAAAAGAAGAACTGTGCTGTTTTTCATGCGGAGATCGAGTGCATAAACAAAGCAACTAAAAAACTAAATAACTGGAATCTTAAAGGCTGCGATCTGTATGTGACTCTGGAGCCATGCATGATGTGTACAGGCGCTATCGTAAACTCCAGGATCGACAGGATCTATTTCGGCTGCAAGGATCCAAAGGGCGGGGCGCTTGTTTCAAATGTTAAATTCAAACGCATAAAAAATCTCAATCACTATCCGGAAATAAAAGGGAAGATCGACGAAGAAGAGTGTTCCAAAATACTAAAAGACTTCTTTAAAAACAAAAGGATAAAGAAAACAAAATAATACGAAAAGTCTGCGGGCTTTTTTTGTTTGGCCTTCCTGATCAAAGGCAATACTCATGCGCTATAATATAGGTATGGCTTATCAGGTACTTTACAGAACATACAGACCCGCAAGATTTTCCGAAGTCGTCGGTCAGGACTATATCATCAAGACTCTGGTCAATGCGATCAGAAACAAGAAGATAGCTCATGCCTATCTTTTTGCCGGACCGCGAGGTACAGGCAAGACGACGATCGCCAAGCTTTTTGCGAAAGCCATCAACTGCGAGAAGTTCAAGGATGAAGCCTGCGATAAATGTGAAAACTGCAAAGCTTATCTTCAAGGAAACCATCCGGACATCATCGAGCTCGATGCCGCCAGCAACAACGGTGTTGACGATATCCGTGAAATAATCGAACAGGTCCCATATGCGCCGATGCTGGGAAGATATAAAGTCTACATCATCGACGAGGTGCACATGCTGACGACCCAGGCCTTCAATGCGTTGCTCAAAACACTTGAAGAACCACCTGCTCACGTCATCTTCATCCTGGCAACGACCGATCCGCAGAAAGTCATCCCGACCGTCTTGTCCAGATGCCAAAGATATAACTTCTCAAAGATCAATCTCTATGAGATCAAAAAGAGAACGATCGAGGTGCTGAAAGCTGAGAAGATCCCTTATGAAGAAAAAGCCGTCGAAGAGATCGCAAGGCTTGCCGAAGGAGGGATGAGAGATGCGCTGTCACTGCTTGAACAGTGTCTGGCCTACAACCCTGATGAAGTGAAACTTGAAGATATCGAACACATCTTCGGTCTGACATCAACAGCTGAGGAAGTTGAACTCTACAAGAAAATTCATACCAACGAGATCAGCGAAGTGGTAAAGAAATTAAGAGAGATGTATGGCCAGGGCATGGACACCAAGAGACTGGCCGTCGATATGATCGAAATAATCAAGGACGTCCTGATCTATTCTGATCAAGGCAAAGAGAGTCTGCTGAGCAGAGTCACTGCCATCGAAGCACAGGACATCATGAGGCTCGTCTCAACCGAAAACCTGCTAAAGGATGCCAGAAACCTGGAAGAAGTAATTTCCCGGGAAAAGCAGAACGCCAACTTCCTTTCTTATCTGGAGCTTGCATTGATTCAGATGGCCAGCAGCAAAACTTCAGTAAAGACTGTTGAAGCAGATAAACCTAAAGAGGTACCAGTCGAAAAGATGCCGATCAAAGAAGAAGAGAAGGTTGAAGAAAAGACTGAGAGCTTCGTAGTTGAACCGGAAAACGATCTGCTGCTTTCTATCCTGCTGGATGCCAACAGAGATCTCAAGATAGCTGATCAGATCATCTACAACAAGCTGGTACTGTTCCAGTATGAACCTGACAAGCGCAAGTTCTATCAGCTTCTGATCGGTACGGAACTGTTTGCCTCAAACAAGGATGCCATCATCGTCTGCGGAAAACGCATGCAGGCCGACAGCATCAACACCAGATCGATCAACGAAGAACTCTACAAGTTCATAAACAAAGAGTTCGGTATCGACAAGATGATCTATGCGATCGACGAGAAGAAGAAAAACGAACTGATCGAATTGTACAAAAAGACACCGGCCGAAATGCGCAACCGTCCGGTATATATAGAGAAATATAAAATAGAAGAAGAGAAAGAGGAATCGACCGAAGACAGGCTCAGAAACATCTTCGGTGATTCATTAAAAATCGAGGAGTGATTATGGATATCAATAAACTTATGCAGCAGGCTCAGGCTATGCAGAAAGAACTGGAAAAGATGAGCGATCAGATCAAGGAACACGAATATGAAGGTACTGCTTCCAATGGTCTTGTTAAAGTCACGATCAATGGTGACAACCGTGTGCTTTCAGTCAGCATCGATCCTTCGATCCTGAATCCCGACGATAAAGAAATGATCGAAGATCTGATCATGATCGCTGTCAACGATGCAATGGAACAGGCTGATGATGAAAAGAAAGAAAAGTTCGGCGGCATGGCTTCCGCTATGGGCTTGCCGATCAAATAAAAATGTATCCAAGCAATTTTGAAAGCCTGATAGCACTGTTTGAAAAACTACCCGGTGTAGGAAGCAAGACGGCCCAGCGTTATGCGTTCGCCTTGCTGGAAAAGGACAGTGAGACGATAGATGAGATCGTTGAAACAGTCAAAAAAGTAAAGAACATCAGAAGATGCAGGATCTGCGGATTTCTAAGCGATGAAGAAGAGTGTCCTTTCTGCAAGGATATGACCAGAAACAGAAATCAGATCATGGTCGTAGCTTATGCACAGGATGTAGTCGCCATTGAAAAGACCGGATCCTACAAGGGAATGTATCACGTGCTAAACGGACTGGTATCATCTTCCAAGGGAATCTTCCCTGAAGACATCAATATTGATTCCCTGTTAAAAAGGATCAATGAAGAAACAAAAGAAGTTATTATCGCAACCTCACCTACTATGGATGGTGAGATGACAGCTTTATACCTTGACAAGATCCTCAAGGACAAAGGTGTACTCGTCACCAGACTGGCCCACGGCTTGCCGATGGGCTCATCTCTTGACTATGCCGATGAACTGACCCTGATCAAGGCCATGGATAATCGCAGAAAGATCACAGATGAATAAACTTCTAACCGTATACGACGACAAAGAACCTCTTAACAACGTCATCAACGAGATCAGTCTTGACGTTGACGAGGTTTTTTATGTCTATCACCACGAGGTCCCAAGAACCTCCTTCAACAACATCAGCAGAGTCATCAAAAACCACAAGGACATCGACCTGCGTTTCATCAAGCTGGAAAACGATGAAAAACAGTTGAACGAACTGATCGATGAAAACACGATCGTGGATGTCGGTGGAGCCAAGTATCTTTCACTGGTACTGTTTGACATGTGCGGCAGGCTCAACAACAAGGTCATCTATTATGATTCCGAAGAGAATCTGATCAAGGATTATCGCACCCACAAGGCACTGGATATCGATGTCGTGAAACTGAATATCGAAGACGCCTTGCGTTTAAGGGGCGGAGAGATCGTCAGTCAGCTCCATCACAACGTAACGGAGAAAGAAAACAAAGAGACCATCATCGATCTTGTAGAATCAAATCTTGATGACTACAGTTCTTTCATCAAATATATCACCCAGGTCAGCAACAAGATGAGTGACAGTAATTACCTGGGAAATTATGAATATGCGATCAACAGGAAAGACTGTATTGAACTGATCGAAGGAAACGACTTCAACAACATCGATGAGCTTTTCACGATAACCGACGACAGAATCAGTTTCGTCAACCGCAAGCTCAGAGATATCGTCATGGTATCCGGAACATTTTTAGAGAACTATCTGTATATAAAACTTAATGAACTGCATTATTTTGATGACATAAAGATGTCGGTCATCATCGATTTCTCAGATGAGAAGTATTCTCATCCGGTAAGGTGTGAGATCGATTGTCTGGTCATCAAAGACAACCAGCTGCTGTTTTGTTCCTGCAAGTCTTCCAAGGCGACCACCGACGATCTTAACGAGATCTATGTCCACAACAAGATGTTCGGCAACAGCAGATCGAAAGCCGTCATGTTTGTGGGTGAGGAACTTGATCGCCGCTATCCAAGCATATACGCCAAGGGGATAGAGCTGGGGATATATGTTGTCGACAAATCGTCGATATTGAGAAAAGGTGCGGCTGCCGAATTCAAAGACATCTGCGAAGGAACATATAGATACGACGAAATATTCTGAGATAATGGAATAAAGACATGTCTGCCATAGCTTACATCACTGATTCTAAAATGCTGGAGCTTCATCGTCTGAACAATCACAAGACGATGAACTTTTGGCGGCTGTCTAAAAACATCAATTTCTCCGATTTTACAAGCGGAGATCTGGTCTTCTTTCTTTCAAAAGACAAAGAACACAGAAACAAGAGCGAAAAAGGCATCGTCGGTTTTGGCCAGGTAAGCAAGATCAATGTCTCCTCGGTAAAGACGATGTGGGACAAATACGGTATTTTAAACGGCTACCAAAGCCTGAGCGAATTCAAGGAAGCGATCCTAAGAGTCTCTAAAGACAGACAGATCCCGAAAAAGATCTCAAGCTTCTACCTGGAAAACGTCGTCTTTTTTCAGCCGGTCTATCTCAGCGAATGCGGAAAGAGGATCTCGACCAATGTCGAATCATATATCTATTTAAAGGAAGAAGATGTGGTCATGAAGCTTCTGTCTTTGGCCAAAGAATCAAATGATCTTTGGTCGAGCCTGGGCAACAACCACGAGGATATCGAAAAAGAACAGATCATCTATGCCTTGTATGCAGCTCATGATCACATCGGCGACATCAAGACCAGCGACAAAGTATACAAGAAAGCCAACCGGCAGCTGAAACAGTATGTTGAGGAAAATCCCCGGTATCAGTTTATCCAAAACTCAAAAAACGAGATCTATACCATCAATGATAAAGAGATAAGTTTCATATTCTATTATGATAAAGAGATCGACCAGAGATATCTGATCGGCCAGGCTTATCTGTATAGATTCTATCTTAAGGATCTCATCGGCCTGGACATCAAAACAAGATTCCGTTTCCTTAATAAAAACGATGAATTGAGTTATTATTTAAATTCGATCTGAATCGTAAAGATAATGATTGTATTTTGTATAGCAAGTTCCTAAAATGATTATATGAGTCAGGATAAGGAAATATTGCTCGGGCAATTGAACGATCTAAGAGAAAGACAGCTGAAGCTTAAAGAAGATCTGCTCAGCATGCCCAAAGGACATGTGAATGTCTTATACCGCAACGGCAAGGGTTATTATTACCTTACTTATAGAGACGGTAAGAAGATAAGAAACGATTACTTGGGTCCTGTCGGCAAGACGGATTTAAGTAACGTTTTTAATAAGCTCAAGATCAGAGAAGAGTATAAAGCATCGATCAGAAAACTGAAGATGGTCGAACAGGAACTCAAAGCAAAGACAGGAAGAAACAGAAAGAATGCTGCTTAGAAGACCAAAAAAAGATATCCTGCATGGAAACATCCTGGAACAGATGATGCTTTTGTTTTTCCCGTTTTTGCTCAGCTATTTCCTGCAGCAGATCTATGGCTTTGTCGATAATATAGTTCTGGGCAGATTTGTCGGCAAGGAAGGTCTTGCTGCCGTCGGCGGATCTCCTACCGCCATCATCAATATAATCATCAACTGTGTGAACGGTCTTACTTCAGCCATAACCGTCATGGTCGCCCAGTATTACGGCATGGGCAATATGGAGAAGGTAAACAAGTGCGTTAGAACGGGCATCTTTGTTGCGGTGACAGTTGGCGCTTTTCTTTCAGCGATAATGATCACGACGGCTCCGCTGTTTCTGAAACTGATGAACACGCCGGCCGACACCATGAACATGTCGTTGACATACATGAGACTTTATTTCATATCGCTGGTCCCTTATTTTATCTATCAGACCGGCGTATGCATATTAAGGGCACTGGGCGATTCAAAAAGACCGCTTTACTTTGTGCTGATCACAGCTGTCACAAAGATCGGTTTTGACCTGCTGCTGGCCGGAGCATTCAAAATGGGTGTGCTTGGCACATCTATCTCGACTCTGCTTGCGCATCTGGTCTGTGCGATCGTCATCCTTGTCATATTCAGATACACGAGCGATGTCTACCAGTTTTCCTTGAAGGACTTCGGATATGAAAAAGAAGATCTCAAGAAGATCTTCTCGATTGGTATTCCTTTTGCTTTGCAAAGCATGATGTTTGCGATACCTTCGACTTTCATTCAAAAGAAACTGAATGATTTCGGAACAGATGCGGTCGCGGCTTACAGTGCCTATGTCAATATTGACAATCTGTTCTGGTGTTTCTCAAGTGCAGTAAGTACATCGACCATCACCATGGCCGGACAGAATTACGGAAACAGAAACATCCCGAGAGTCAGAAAGATCTTCTATTGCGCGACGATCCTGGAATTTCTCGGAGGGCTTTTGTTCGGAAGCCTGTTCGTCCTGTTTGGAAACAGGGCACTGACTTTGTTCACGAACGATCCGAACGTGCTTTCTTTGAGTATGAGGATGCTGAAGATCGTATCGCTGAGCTATTTTACATACACGTTCATCGAATCGGTATCATCCGTATGCAAGGCGTGCGGTGATGCGAAGGCGATAATGTACATTGCGATCGTTACGATCTGTTTTACCAGGATCACTTATATCCTGTTCTTCCCGCAGCCGGAAGCTGTCTATCCGATCTTTGCCTTCCCGCTGTCCTGGATCATTTCCAGCATAGCGTATGCGATATACTTCTTCATGAATAAAAAATACAGAAATAAATAGTAAAATAAAAACATGGACACAGTTTTGTCTATGATCGTGATCGCAAGCCTGCCTATAATGGCGAGCCTCATCCTGCAGCTGATCTTTACCAGCAAGAATCATGAGTCTGTTCCTTATCTCAAGAAACAGATCATCGCTGGTGTTGTTTTTGGTGTACTTGCGATCTTGGGGACCGAATACGGTGTACCATACAACGGCGCGATAATCAACGTCCGTGACTCAGCTCCGCTTTGTGCCGGAATGATCTTCGGTCCGTGGGCTGGCATCATTTCGGGGATCATCGGCGGAATCGAAAGATGGCTGTGCGTCTATTGGGGCGGCGGCTACTATACCAGAACAGCGTGCTCGATCGCCACGATCGTTTCAGGCTTGCTGGCGGCGGTGATCAGAAAAGATCTGTTTGATGATCGAAGCCCGAACCCCGACCACGCCATGATCGCAGCTGCAGTAGCAGAATCGTTCCACATGCTGATGATCTTCTTCACCAACATCAACGATATAAAGACCGCCTTTAATTACGTTCACGCCTGTACGATCCCGATGGTCTTGATCAACACGCTCTCTGTTGGCATCGCAGTGCTCATAACCAAACAGCTGGATAAGCGTCATGCGTTCGATAACGATAAAACACCATCGATCTCGGTAAGGTTCCTGCACTATCAAATCATAGTGGTCCTGATCGCCTTTATCACTACGACTTTGATCGGCCACGGCATCCAGAAGAACATTTCAAAAGACGATACACTTGAACTTTTAAATCTTAGCCTTTCGGATGTCGAGTCGGAGATCGTCGATCAGGTCGACCAGGCTATCCTGCATGTTAATCGTCTGGTCGCGAACTATCTGATCCAGGAACCGGATGCCGATCTGAATGACCTTAAAGGCAGATATGAAGTTGATGAGATCTGTGTCATCAACAGCAACGGAATAATAATCGCTTCCTCGGCACCGGAAGATATTGGCTTCAACATGGCTGAAGCCGGTGAACAGTCGGCTGAATTCATGAAGCTGCTGGAAGATGGCGGACCGAGCGAAATGGTCCAGGCTTTTATGCCTACAGCGAAAGATGAATCTATATACAAGAAATACAGCGGCGTAAGGATACCAAACGGCATAGTCCAGGTCGCATACGACGGATATTACATGTCCGATGAGATAAAGGAATCGCTAAGAAAGATCGCGGCCAATCGTCATGTTGGTGAGACTGGCTCGCTTCTGGTCCTGGATAGAGGAAACCAGGTCGTTTCCGCGACCAAAGATTCGCCTTTAGCTCCCAACAAATACTATAACTTCATTGAATATGACACTAGGAACAACGAAGAATACGTCATGTATCGCGGGCTTCTCAATAATGTAGACTACTACTACATGATCGCTTATGCCGAAAACTATACCATCCTGGCTGCGATCCCGAAGATCGAAGCGGAATTCTCCAAAGACATGTCGACCTATCTGAACGTATTGCTTCAGACCGAGGTCTTCGGAGCATTGTTCGTAGCTATCTATCTCATCATTAAAAACGGCATCGTCAGAAGCATCCATATGGTAAACGATTCGCTTACCATGATCACCGAAGGAAACCTGGATACAGTCGTCAATGTCAGAAGTACCAAGGAGTTCTCTTTGCTTTCAGATGGCATCAATACGACCGTTGATGCCCTGAAGAGATATATAGCTGAAGCCAACGAAAGGATCGACACGGAATTAAGATATGCCAAAGAGATCCAGATCTCGGCTTTGCCGACGATCTTCCCGGCTTTCCCTGAAAGAAGCGAATTCGATATCTACGCCATTATGGACC
Source organism: Erysipelotrichaceae bacterium (assembly GCA_017511325.1). The sequence goes on along the minus strand of JAFWKS010000010.1, from coordinate 5,924 downwards.
CGGCCAGAGAAGTGGGCGGAGACTTCTATGATTTCTATATGATCGACGATGATACGCTGGTCTTTCTGATCGCCGATGTTGCCGGAAAAGGCATACCGGCATCACTGTTCATGATGAGGGCTAAATCCATCATCAAGACCTTTGCGGAAAACAAAATCAACGTGGCCGACATCTTTACCAACGCCAACTATGAACTGTGCGATGGCAATGATGCAGGCATGTTTGTAACATCGTGGATCGGCTTCCTGAATCTCAGGACCGGTGAACTGAAATACGCAAACGCCGGTCACAACCCGCCGTTGTTAAGAAGAAAAAACGGTGAGTTCGAGTATATGCAAGGACCTCCGGGATTTGTTCTGGCGGGTATGGAAGGCGTTGCCTATCAGGAACAAAGAACGGTTCTGGAGCCGGGCGACGAGATCTTCTTGTATACCGATGGTGTTGTCGAAGCCACAAATATCGACAAGCAGTTATATGGTGAAGCCAGACTTCATGAATTCATCAACAAGCACATCGGTGAAGATTCAATGACGCTTTGCAAAAACGTCAAAAAAGATGTTGAGGATTTCTACGAAGGCGCACCGCAGTTTGATGACATAACGGAACTCTCTTTGCAATACAAACATCACACAGAATAAAAATCTTATAAAAACCTGTTGCATTGGATACCGTGATTTGTTAGTATAGAAAAAATGAGTTTTGTTCCGGAGGAACTGAAACTTGTTAAAGAAGAAGATGAAGTTCTCCGGATAGGGAGAACTTTTCTTTATAACTCATTCAAAGGGGGAAAACTTATGTCTGTCAAAAACGAGAGAATCGGGTACTTACCGGATGAAGTACCAAGTTTAGGAAGGCTGCTGCTTTATGCACTTCAGCAAGTGATCGTAATGTTTCCAGCCACTATCACCGTCGCATTAATCACAGGGTTTCAAGTCTCTACTACCATTTTCGCTTCTGGACTTGCAACCCTGTGTTTTATTTTGATCACTAAAGGAAGGATCCCGTTGTACTATGGATCATCGTTCGCTTATCTGTCCGCTGTCGGTGCTATGGCGCTGGCTGAAGGAAGTGAAGCACAGATCGCGGCCTGGAAAGCTACAGATATCCTGCCGCCGGAACTGATATCCAAAGCTCAGTTTGGTATCATGATGTCGGGTTTCGTTTCGATAGCTGCCGGATTGATCGCTAAAAAATTCGGCGTTGAAAAGATCGAAAAATTCCTGCCGGCTTCGATCACCGGTTCAGTTTCAATGGTCATAGGCCTGACTCTGGCTGGAAGTGCGATGTCAGATTTTATCGGCATCGGAAACAGCGTCAACGGATTAAACATCGAACAGGGAAGCAGCGCAGCAATGATGTGGCTGCTTATAGGGATGATAACCTTCCTTTCGACCTGTCTCTATTCAAGATATCTGAAGGGCCTGCTTAGCCAGCTTCCACTGCTTCTTGGAGTGTTGACCGGATGTGCAGCGGCCTTAGTGATATATCTTGTCTTTGGCATAGATTTTTTCAGAAGCGTACCGGCTGAAGCGCTGGCCGCTTCTTCATTCAAACTTGGAAACGGAAACGTCTTTGCCTTGCCGGCCTTCACATTTCCGAGATTTTCATGGAACGCACTGGTAGGAATCATGCCGATCGCGATCGCAACGATACCGGAATCGACAGCTCATATGTATCAGCTGGACATCTATGTCAATGATCTGGCAAAGGAAAAGAATGCCAAAAAATATGAATTGATCCCTTTGTTAGGAGACAACCTGATCGGCGACGGGATCTGCGATATGATCTCAGGTTTCGTAGGCGGACCGGCCGGTACAAATTATGGTGAAAACATATCAACAATGGCGATCACGAGAGTGTTCTCGGTAAAAGTGCTCAGTGTGGCTTCGCTAATTGCGATGGTCGTTTCCTCTTTCACGCCGCTGATAAAGATCATCTATGGGATCCCGCTGGCTGTGATCGGTGGCATCGAAGTATATTGCTTTGGCGCGATCGCTGCTCAGGGCATCGCGATCCTGATCGATAAAGGTGTTTCAATGTTTGATTCGAAAAACATCGCCGTTATCGCTTTGATTTGTATCGTTGGATTAGGCGGTCAGTATTCGTTTGGCGGAACGATCCCGTTCTTCAATATCGGCGTTCCTTGCGTTGCCTGTGCTGCAATATCAGGAATAATTCTGAATCTTATTCTGACACTCGGTGACAAGAGGATAAATTAGAATATAATATAGATAATTCAGGAGGGTCTCAATGGCTAAATTAATGAACGAAGTATCCCACACATTCAATGAATATCTGCTTATACCTGGTCATACCACCAAGAAGTGTGTACCGGATAATGTCAGCTTAAAAACACCACTTGTCCGTTTCAAGAAGGGAAGCAAACCGTCTCTGACCATGAACATTCCGATGACTTCTGCAATAATGCAGTCGGTATCCGGAAACAGGCTGGCCGTTGCTTTGGCCGCCGAGGGTGGCGTCTCCTTCATCTTCGGAGCACAGCCGATCGAATCGCAGGCTTCCATGGTCGAGAAAGCCAAATCGTATAAAGCCGGTTTCGTACCAAGTGATTCAAACGTGAAGCCGGACGACACACTCGCTGATGTCTTGAGGATCAAGGAAGAAAACAATCACTCGACATTCGCCGTAACCGATGACGGAACAAGAAACGGCAAGCTCGTGGGTATCGTAACTTCAAGAGATTACCGCATCTCCAGAACACCTTTGAATGCGAAAGTCAGCGAATTTATGACCCCGTTAGATAAACTTGTCACTGCTTCAGATGGGATCAGCCTCTCTGATGCGAACGATATCATCTGGGAACATAAACTCAACTCCCTTCCGATCATCGATAAAAAAGGGAATCTGAAGGCATTCGTCTTCAGAAAAGACTATGAGTCACACAAGGATCATCCAAACGAACTGCTCGATGACAACAAGCGTTACATCGTCGGTGCCGGTATAAATTCCCGTGATTATAAAGAAAGAGTCCCTGCTTTGATAGATGCAGGTGCTGATATCCTGTGTATCGATTCATCTGAAGGTTATTCAGACTGGCAGGCAGAGACCCTGGCCTGGATCCAGAAGAAATATAAAGGCAAGGTAAAATGCGGAGCCGGAAACGTCGTTGACGGTGAAGGCTTCAATTTCCTGGCGGATGCTGGAGCAGATTTCGTCAAAGTTGGCATCGGTGGCGGATCAATCTGCATCACCAGAGAGACCAAAGGTATCGGACGCGGACAGGCTTCAGCACTGATGGATGTCTGCAAAGCCAGAGATGCCTACTATAAAAAGACCGGGATCTATGTACCGGTATGTTCAGATGGCGGTATCGTCTTTGACCATCACATCACTCTGGCTCTGGCAATGGGTGCAGACTTTGTCATGCTGGGAAGATACTTCGCAAGATTCGATGAGTCTCCTTCAGAAAAAGTCATGATCAATGGCACTTACTATAAAGAGTACTGGGGCGAAGGAAGTGCCCGTGCCCGCAACTGGCAAAGATATGATATGGGCGGCGAACAGAAGCTCTCGTTCGAGGAGGGTGTCGACTCATATGTACCGTATGCCGGAACACTTAAAGAAAACGTCAGACTTACAACTCATAAGATAAAATCGACCATGTGCAACTGTGGTGCAATCACGATCCCTGATTTCCAGAAGAAGGCAAAGCTCACTCTGGTATCATCAACATCAATTACAGAAGGAGGAGCACATGACGTCCTGTTAAAGAACAATAACGGAGGAAAAGCAAATGGATAAAAGACCAGCAAGCCTTAAAAGGATCACAAACAAAAAAGCCGCAGATAAGTTTATTGATGCTCAATTGAAAGCCATAAGGGAACAGGTCAAAGACCAGAAAGTCCTTCTGGCTCTCTCGGGCGGTGTCGACTCTTCAGTCGTCGCAGCTCTTTTGATCAAGGCGATCGGCGATCAGCTGACATGTGTACATGTCAACCATGGTCTGCTTAGGAAAGGTGAACCTGAACAGGTAATCAAGGTATTCAAGGAAAACATGGGTGCCAACCTTATCTATGTCGATGCATCAAACAAATTCCTGAAAGAACTCAAAGGCGTAGCAGATCCGGAAGAAAAAAGAAAGATCATTGGCCGTGTCTTCATTGAAGTTTTTGCCAAGGAAGCAAAGAAACTTAAGGATATAAAGTTCCTTGGTCAGGGAACGATTTACCCGGACATTCTGGAATCAAAAGGTGTAAAAGCACACCATAATGTCGGAGGTCTGCCTAAAGAACTTAACTTTGAACTTGTTGAACCGGTAAAGTATCTCTATAAAGATGAAGTGAGGATCGTCGGTGAAGCTTTAGGTCTTCCTAAGAACATGGTCTACAGACAGCCGTTCCCAGGTCCTGGCCTTGGAGTAAGATGTGTCGGAGCTATAACCAAAGACAGGCTTGAAGCATTAAGAGAAGCCGATGCGATCGTCAGAGAAGAGATCGATAAGCTCAAAGCAAGACCATGGCAATACTTCTGTGTCATCCCTGATCTTAAGTCGACCGGAATCAAAGACGGCAAACGCTACATGGGCTGGGCTGCAGTTATCAGAGCCATCAACACCAAGGATGCGGTGACAGCTAAATCCTTCGAGATCCCATATAAGACCTTATACAAGATCAGAGACAGGATCATAAAAGAAGTACCGGGAATAAACAGAGTTCTCTGGGACTTCAGCGATAAACCTGTAAGCACGATCGAGTGGGAATAATCACCAAAATCAAAAAGTCCTTTCTTTAAATAAGGACTTTTTGATGGTTTCGTTTCCTTTTTGAGAATAAATTGAATTATATAATCAATCCAGACCGGTCATTAAAAAATCTTTCAGCTTGATATGTCTGACGTTGCTGGTGGAATAGTCGATTTCATCGTTTGTGATAATGATCTTTGTGTCAATCTGGCTGAGGTTGTTGAAAGCAGAAAACTCTCTACTGTAAGTTTTGTTTTCGACCACACTGTAAGCGACCTGAACATAATACTTCTTGTTGTCTTTCTCAGCAAGGAAATCCACTTCTCTGCCGTTGTTGTCATAGACACTTAAAGAATATCCTCGAAACAGAAGCTCATTGTATACGATATTTTCTAAATTATGAGTCAGGTCATATTGACCGTTGGCAACTCTTATAGAATTTAATGCCACATCAGAATCATAGATCTTCCTCGCTTGATCAAGTTTGCGTTTTGCTTTCTTTGAATATTTACCGATTTCATCAACGACATATGCTTCCTTCAGATAAAAGATCCATTTCTGTATGGTATTTGTTGCACAATACGTACCGTTGGCTTTTAAAGATGCGGCTATTGAATTGGCAGAATATTGTCTGGCGTTTGAGATCAGAAGAAAATCTGCGGTCTTTTTAAACTCATCGCTCTTTTTGATCTTATATCTTTGGATGATATCGTTTATAACAATGGTCTCATCCAGATCATTCAGATAACGCCTTAATGATGCTTCGTCATTGAATTCGATCCTTTTGGGGAACCCTCCCCAAATCAGATAGTCGATCACAGAAACCTCTTTATTCAACTGTTTGGCATATTCCTGCAATTCACAGTACACAAAAGGCCTGATCCGAAAAGATACATATCTGCCTGAAAGCTCTTTGACAAACTCTTTGGAAAGAAGCTTTGAATTTGATCCGGTTACAAACACAGAGCAGTGCTCTCTTCGCAAAGAACGACATGCATAATGCCATCCATCGATCTCCTGCACTTCGTCAAGCAAAACATAGCAGAGCCCTTTTTTTCGCTTTTCTTCAACACGATCAACGATGTCTTCCCATTTTTGGAGCTGTCTGGTCACTGCTCTGTCGTCGAAATCCAGGTAGATGATATTATCGGTTTTTTCAGATAACTCGTTTCTTATCTGTTCCATCACTACGGATTTTCCGCATCGCCTGATGCCGGTAATG
>JAFWKS010000170.1 GCA_017511325.1 Erysipelotrichaceae bacterium | reverse complement strand
ACAGCTTTATCGTCATTCTGATGATCGCTGTTCTCATTGCCGGGACGAACTATCTGATCTATCCGGTTTTCATTAAGAGGAACCTGTCACTGTCGGATGTTCCGATTGCACTGAAGGAGATTCCCGAAGGTACGATGATCACTGATGATATGATCGGGGTGATTTCGATCGACAAGTCATTTTTACCTGAAGGAATCGTGATGGAAAAGGACGAGATCGTCGACCACTATTCGAAGATCGACCACACTATTCCGGTGAACTCCTTCCTTTACAGCGACTCTTTGAGTGAAGCCGAAGAAGTCTATGGCCCGCAATACGGCAAACTGTCCAAGGGCAAATACGCCTTTGACATCGTAAACAACGGCCAGATCTCTCTGATCTATGACATCAAGAACCAGATCATCAAGGAAGGCATGAACATCAACGTCTATTACCGTCAGCAGTTCATCAACTCCAACAAGGAAGAAGCCTATTATGTAGGACTCCTGGCTGAAGAATGCAAAGTCGTTAATGTCGACTCTGATACGATCACGATCGCCGTGAACGAAGAAGATCTGCCATACCTCATTACTGCCCAGGCAAAAGGCACTCTTATACCTTTGACCTCATGGCAATCCACCATGGCTGACTGGAGCAATACTGTGATATTCGATATCAGCCAGACTAAGGATCACCTTAGAGACGACTATGGAGAATTCTTTACCAGACAGGATGCACCTATCGTAGAATACCAGGAACACACCGCAGAAACTGATGCAGAATAGGTTTGAACTGGCTGACATTGAGTTCGGCCACATTCTTAATCACCTGCTGGAATCCGGCACAATCACCGACATTGAGATCAGATCCAATGGTGTGTGGACAACTGATATAACCAAAGGTCGTACCCGTTTGGACACAAGCGGATTTACGCCGGAACAGATCGATGAATTCTACGACATTGTCGGCAAGCTGCCGCAGCAGCTTTCGCACCGTATGGTCGTAAACTACAACGAAGGCAATCCGATCCTGGATGCCGAAGCCATATACAAGAACAAGGGTCTTTTGCGTATCAATGCGATCCATGAGACCATCACCGGCAATAGTGCGGGCATAGCGATCCGTTTAACGCCCTATAACCTGCGTCTGTCGCGTAAAAACATTCTCAACAGCGGATATGCACCGCGTCCCTATCTGTGGCTCATGAAGGCTCTGATTAAGGCAGGATGCAACTCCATCTTCGCCGGTATAACCGGTGCCGGAAAAACCGAAGCTCTGAAATTCTTTGCCAGGTATATTCCGCCAAACGATGCCATCATCACGATCGAGGATACCAGGGAAGCCTATCTTGAACTGCTATATCCGCAAAAGGATGTTCTGGCCTTGAAATCGTCTGAGACACAGAACTTCGAACATCTGATCCGCGCATCGTTAAGACAGAACCCGGACTGGATCCTGGTATCGGAAGCGCGAGGCAGGGAAATCCTGGAACTCAACGAAGCTGTCGGAACCGGACACAAGATCATCACGACCATCCACTCGGACGGCGTCATGAACATCCCATACCGTATGGTCGATATGGCCAAGGTCGACGGACAGGAAGCTGATCGTCTTTTCCGTCAGATCCACAACAACATCGACGTAGGAGCCTATATCCACTACTTCAACGACGAGGAAGGATCTCACCGTAAGATCACCGAAGTCGCCGAATACTATATTGACGAAGACAACAAGCCGGTACAGCACATGATCTGTGAATTCGACTACCAGGCCAATGACTATGTCTATCATAAGATCGAAAGCCCGAAGATCATCAGAAAACTGATGCGAAGCAAGACCGATACCGGCAGGATGAAAGGACTTTTCCTATGAGCAGAATAAATATGATACTGGCAGGTCAGTTCCTGCTGCTGTTTCTATTGATCTTCATGATCCTGTGGCTGATATTCGGCATAAGAAAGGAAAAGAAGGTCAAGAAGAGAAACGGCCACATTAAATATACGCCGCAGACCTGGCTCTTTCTGATCGGGGCATCCGCAGGTATAACGATCCTGATCAACGCCGTCTCGGCCTCTTCCATCACCACTATGGTTATGTTTATTGCTGTGGTGATGCTGTTGCCTTATGTTTATGAATCCAACATGAAAAGAAAACATATGGAAGCCATATTCCAGGATGTCATCCTTTACTGTTCGACGATGGGTATGCTTCTGAAACAGACCAAGAACGTCTATTCTTCCCTGCTCAGGGCAAGAGAAGACCTCAGGACGGAACTGGCTGATGATCTCAAGTCATTGATCGAGATCATGGACGACGGCGACAAGTCAAGGACCCAGGAAGCTATGAAGCAGATCGAGAAGAACTATCCTTATACCTGTATAGTCAATCTGGATCTGATCATGCTTCACATGGTCTATGAAAATGCCAACCTCGACTCAAGCCTTTTCGACACCTATCAGGATGACGTATCCGAGCTGGAAAAAGACATCAGGCGAAACATGATCAAGCGTCTTTCCCTCAGGATCCAGTACATCGGCATTTCGGCAGGCTGCCTTTTCTTATACTGGTGGTTCATGAAACAGCTGACACCTACTTATCCTGAAGGTTTTGCCACAAGCACGTTCAAGATGGCGAACCTGGGCTTTATTTCAGCGACCTTCATCGTCTTGTTTATCGTTGACAGATACTTCAACGCCAACATTTCAAAGGAGTAAGAAAATATGAACATAATAGACAGATACTCTTATCTGCTGGCGGTAGTGCCATTTTCCCTGATCTATATCGGGGCCTGGATCCTTGACGCTCTTCCAAAGGGTTCCGTGATCGGAGCTTTCCTGGACATCCTGGCTGAAAAGGATCTTGAAACATATATGCGTAAAAACGGGTTCAAAAAGACCTCTGTGAGATCATTCCAGATCTACAGAGCCCTGATGGCCCTTGTTGTTGCGGGAGTGCTTGCGTCTTTGCAGACGGGCATAACCAAGAAGCTTATCTGGGGCGTCGGCCTTCTGGTAGGCGTCTTTAAATTTTTCTATATCTATCTGCTGATGCTTGACTCATCAAGGATCAAGAAGCTCAATCAGCAGCTTCCGTATGTGATAAAGTCGATCGCTTATCTGGTATACTCATTCCCGGTCGTAAACGCGTTTCAAAGGGCGATAGAGATCTCGCCGCCCGAATTCCGCTACGACCTTGAACAGCTTGTTACAGATATCGATAACGACCCGAACACCTTCGAGCCGTATCAGAACTTTATCAACCGTTATGACGGAAAACTTAAGAACCTCGACAACTATCTGAAGATCCTGTATCGTATGTCGCAATCCGCGACGCAGGAAGAAGCCAAACTGCTTTCTTCTTTAAACGCTACGATCTCCGACGAGCTGTCATATGTCAGAACCGAGAAAAACAATTCGATCAATGCGAAGATCTCATATCTCGGCCTGATCCCGATCGCCTTCCTGGTCGTTATGCTTATGTATATCCTGATCATAATCACCGGTGCGGTCGCTGCACAAACGTAATAGTAACGTCTTCGGGCGTGACTATAAGGCATTCGGCTTACGGGCCGACTGTTTCCTTTCTGGGGAGCCATGGGCGGTGTGACCTGTGGCTTCCGATCGTTATGAAGGAAAAAACATAGTGAATATTGAAATGCAGGCTCGCTTTAAAATACAGCGAGCTTTTTTTCATTTCTGGGCACCCAGGTGCCCAGAATCCCTCGCGGAAAAAAGCACTTGGTCCGGGTAAAGCGCAATGATATTATAAGAGTGGAAAAAACCTGTTTCCATAGAATAAAGGAGGACAGGTTTTTGTTTTTTTGTGCAGCAGAATATTTTTAAGTGTCAAACAAACATGAGGGGCAATCTAAATGATTGTCTTTTTTTACGAAACGGAAAGGAGAAAACATGGCAGCTAATACTAATTTACACAAGGCAAAACAAGCCAAAAATGATGAATTCTATACTCAGCTTTCAGATGTTGAGAAGGAACTGAAGCACTACAAAGATCATTTTAAAGACAAGATCGTTTTATGCAATTGTGACGACCCGACGTACTCGGCATTCTGGAAATATTTTCATCTGAATTTTTCTGTTCTGGGATTGAAGAGACTTATTTCCACCCATTATAGCAAAGACCACTCTACATATAAGATGGAATATGAAGGCGGCAATGACAACGATGTAAATGTTGGAAAGATCACGCCATTTGAGGGGGGGGGAACGGAGATTTCCGTTGCCAGGAATGTATCAATCTTTTGGACGAAGCGGATATTGTTTCGACAAACCCGCCCTTTTCCTTGTTTCGCGAATATGTAGCTTTACTAATAGAACATAAGAAGAAATTTATTATCTGGGGAAACAACAACGCCATTACTTATAAAGAATTTTTTCCTTTATTAAAGGAAAACAAGGTTTGGCTTGGCTACACCGCTAATCAGACATTAATTTTCCGTCTTTCTGATGATTATAAAAAATGGGATGAAAAAACAACATCTGAAAAGAATGATGGGCACAAATATGGCAAATGTCCATCCATCTCTGTTTTTACAAACCTTGATATCGCAAAACGTCACGAAAGGCTCCCTCTTTGGAAAGAATACGCCCCTAAAGATTACCCGGGGTATGACAACTACGATGCGATTGAAGTATCCAAAGTTTCGGAGATTCCGAAAAATTATGACGGAATCATGGGAGTCCCAATCACTTTCCTTTATAGGCATAATCCTGATCAGTTCGAAATTATTAATGGCATAGGCCGTTATGCTGTTATTGACACGATGGATGCCAACCCCGTTGGCACTTACGGTACGGATATAAATGGAAAACACAACTATTTTAGGATTTTTATCAGAAGGAAAGGATAAATGAAATGGAAGAAATAATAACTTTGGATAAAGTCATGGCGTTTATAAGTGTTGTAATCTCCCTTATAAGCACTGCTATTTCTTTTTTCTCTTTGCATCACACATTAAATAAAACAGTATTTATTCACAATAAGTTTGAACATACAAATTATGAAGCTATTTTTGTGTTTAATGATGTTCAACAAAATAGAAGTTATTCCGATATAATTTTGGATTTAAAGACAGAAGGAATGAGCAAATATTCCATACATGGTTGTGATGGTTTTTATCCGCTAATAATTGATGGCGAAAAATACATTGGTTTATTTTTATGCGAAGACGCAGGCAATATCATTGTTTCAACTGTAAAATCAAAAATAATTAAGTATGTTTACATAACCCAAACAGGGATGGATAAACATCCTAGTCTAAAGAAAAAGGAATATCCGTGTTGAAGAAAGGAGATAACCGATGAAAATAAGGGAAACTAAAATCAAAGTATCTGATCTTTGCCAGAATTACAAAGATGACAGTGAAGGAGGCGTGTACGGCTATGACAACGGCATACACAAGTTGACAATCAGACCCTCATATCAACGAGAGTTTGTTTACAACGATAAACAGCGAAATGCCGTGATAGATACCGTACGCAAAGGGTTCCCTTTAAACGTCATGTACTGGTCGAAAGTATCCGACGTAGAGTTTGAGGTTTTGGATGGCCAGCAACGTACTATTTCTTTAGGTCAATACCTGACTAGTGAATTTTCCGTAAAGATTGACGGTAAAGAAAAGTATTTCCATAATCTTACACCTGAAGAAAAGAAAGTCATTGAGGATTATGAATTGACTATATATGTTTGTGAGGGAACCGAAAAAGAAAAATTGGATTGGTTCAGAATAGTTAATATAGCCGGTGTGGTTTTAACTGATCAGGAACTCCTCAATGCGGCTTATACGGGGCCGTGGCTTGCTGATGCAAAGAACTTCTTTTCGAAGCGTAACTGTGT
>JAFWKS010000009.1 GCA_017511325.1 Erysipelotrichaceae bacterium | reverse complement strand
TGCAGGATCGGGCTGGTAAAGAAAGAGATCGAAACGATGAAAGTCGAGTAATCGCCAAAAGTGATCAGACCTTTGTACAGGAAGATGCCGCCCGAGATCAGACATACGACATTGAAGACATCGGTGACAAAGACCGTCGAGGCATGCTGGATGGCCATGGTGAAAAACTGGCCCATCTTCGCTTCAATGAAGCTCTGATTGCTATTTTCAAATTTATTCATCTCCACATCGGTGTTATTGAAAGCCTTGGTGATCCTAATCCCGGAAACCGAAGAGTTGGCATCACCATTGATCCTGGCGATGGAACGACGCGCTTTCCTCGATGATTCAAGATGCTTCTTTCTGACGAATGCCGTTATCAGCAGCAGTAAAGGCGAACACGAAAAGATGATCAGCGCCAGGGTCAGATTGATGCTTGAAAGATAAAACAGCGCAAAAAGCAGTGAAAAGGAAGTCATGGCCAGAGTCTCCGGTCCATGATGTGCCAGTTCGGATATCTCCTGCAGATCGGAAGTGATACGCGACATGATCACGCCGGTCTCATTATTGTCAAAGTAGGAAAAAGGCAGTTTCTCAAGTTTGGCAAAGAGTTCCTTGCGCATATCTGCCTGCATATGTGTGCCGACCAGATGGCCATAGTAATCCAGACAGAACTTCATGATCATCTTGATGACATATGAACCAAGTAGGATCAGTCCCCATCTGATGATCAGATCATATTTCTGATTGGGAATAAAATCATTCAGCATCTTCCTGGTGATGATCGGATAAAGGATGCCGATGACCGATCCGCCCATGGCACAGAACATTACGAAAGTGAAAGTTTTGATATATGGTTTGTAGTACGAAAGGAATCTTTTAAACATTAAAGCCATTCTATCATAAAAAAGCCGCCCTCAGACAGCTTGTAATTCATCGGCAGTCTCTTTTATGTATCTTAGGACATCAGGATCAAGCGGATAGCGGATGACACAGCCTGGTGCCAGGATGTGTTTCCTCTTTTCAAACACCTTGAGGCACTCACTGATCTGGAAGCGGATCTTGTCAAAATTGCGTTCTGTTATATCACGGCGGTCAAGTCCGCCCATGACGCATTTGCCGGCAGCTTTGGCTTCTTCAAGACTTGGAAGAGATTCCCAGGCATGCCAGTTGAAGATATCGACCGGATAATCCTTAAGAATATCAAACATGATGCTGGTTCCGTGACAATGGATCGTATCACACATGCCGGTACTTGTTCTCAATACCTGGCGGTCATAGAATTCACCGAATTCTCTGAAGGTCTTTTCATCAGTGACGTCATAGCTCGACATCTGTGAGGCAAAGAATATGCCGTCTGCACCAGAGACATTGACTTTCTTTACCAGTTTGACGGTAAGATCTGTAATAGCTTTCAAAGCTTCATGAATGACTTTGGTCTGCCCTGTCTTGATGTAATCCAGGATCCTGTTTCCGCAGAGTTTATTTATCGTGGTAAAAGGAGAAAAGACCGTAAAGATGACCGGAACGTTTTCATCTTTTGTTTTTTCCAGGAGCAGTTTCAGCATATACAGTTCACGCTGAATGGCCTTGCATTCATCGATATCAAGTGCTTTGATCTTTTTGAAATCATCAAGTGAATTGATCGGCGTGCTGATAAGTTTCGCCACACCGCCCTTTTCGATCTGTGAATAATCTATTTCACAACCGAAATCTTCGATCGCATACATGCCATTATTCATGGTCTTGATCAGATCGGTATCGTAAGTCTTGAAGAATTTATAAGTTTCATCGGCCAATCTTTCAGGATCCATATCGATCCCCGGCAGATGTGTCCAGATCGCATAAGGAAGTCTGTCGGTCACTTCGCCTCTTACGGCTGCATAGATTCTTTCCTTCTTGTTCAACTTCTTAGTCCTCCATCATGATATTAAGTATCTCAACATCGGTTTCCGCCATGCCTTTGGCAGCCATGCGGCCATAGGCTTCAATGGTTTTTTCAATATCGTTTTTGACCATGCCCTCACCATTGCGGTAGACATGTTTATTCATTGCCATATCAACAGCCATCAGAGCTGTTTCCACAGAGACCGAGATCTTGCCTGCGCAGGAACTCTTGGCTCCGTCACAGACCATTCCGCCGACAGTGGCGATGGTGTTGGTGATGACATCACAGATCTCTTCATAGCCTCCGCCTTTGAGCCAGCATATCCCGCATCCTGCCCCTGCTGCTGCCGATACGGCACCGCAATAGGCGCTAAGATAACCGATATATCTTTTCTGATGCAGAGCGATCAGATTGGCCAAAACAAGGGCTCTGATCAGCTTTTCATGAGACACCTCAAGTTCCTTGGCATATTCGATCACCGGGAGCGAGACAGTCATGCCCTGATTGCCGCTGCCTGAATTGATGACGACAGCCATTGGGCAGCCATTCATTCTGGCATCGGAACCTGCAGCAGCTGCCGCTCTGGCTCTGAACCTGACATCGCAGCTGTCACAGTCAAGCATCGTCTTGCCTACTTCTTCGCCCCAGCCTCCTTCCAGGCCTTTTTTTGAGATCTTGGTATTGTCATCAATCTGCATCTCGATGACATCTTTCACATCATTAAGATCGACAGTTTCTGCATATTCCAGGATATCTTTGACATTCAGGAGCGATTTGTCAGCATTTTCCTTAAAATGCATGCATTCCTTGGAAAGCAGGATAAGATCGTTCTTTTTGATCAAAGTGAAATGAGAATGCGTCTGCTGGATCTCAACGGTTGCCTTGTTTTCATCTCTATA
>JAFWKS010000169.1 GCA_017511325.1 Erysipelotrichaceae bacterium | reverse complement strand
GGTAACAGATTCCAGAAAACTCAAAAAATATTCAATTCCGCATAATCTATCATATTTTTGATAGATTTTTGTTTTTCTGAAACACTAACATGTTTTGAAATTAAACTAACAAATGCTATTTTGTTGGAAATTGTTGGAAACTTCAATTCGTTTAGTAATAAAAGGATTTTTAATAACTTTCTTCTGTTGGTTGTAAAATCTTTCAAAAATTTGCCTCTATTATTCCCAAAAAACAGTGATATTATCTACTTACCCTCTTGAAGGACAATTTATGATTACGAACGATATTTTGCTTGAAGATACATGGTCAAAAGTACAAAAATCACTCAGAAGTTCCGGTTTATTACCTGATCCTGTTTTGGAATTCTTTCAAGGAAATCTGATATCGATAGATGAAGATTTAGTCACTTTAAGAACCGATATGTTCATCAACTATCAGGTTATGAACGAGAACAGAAATATTCTTGAAGACTGCCTTGAAGAGGTGACGGGAAAAAGAAGGAAAATAAAAATAATCCAAAAGAGCGAATTTAACGAGCAGACAGAGAGGGTTCAGTATAAAAACAACTTCCTGCCGACAAATGTAGATCCGGATCAGAAGTTTGAAAATTTCGTTGTCGGAGAATCTAACTCCCAAGCCAATCTTGCAGCAATCAATTGCGCCAGGAAACCGGGAGGCAAATACAACCCGCTGATGATATATGGCGAATCAGGGCTGGGCAAAACACACCTGCTCAATGCGATCGCAAACAGGATCCATGAGCTCCATCCGGAACTGAAGGTAAGTCTTATAAACAGCGGCGACTTTGTTGAAGGAGTTTATAAATCAAGTACCGAAAACCGTTTTGCCGAATTCAAGGATGTTTTTTCCAACACAGATGTTCTGCTTGTTGATGACATTCAGTTTATTGCCGGAAAACCAAAAACTCAGGAGCTCTTCTTCTCTGTATTCAACGAAATGGTGAACAACCGCAAACAGGTCTGCATGACCTGTGACCGTATCCCTGAAGAGATCAAAGGCCTTGATAATAGGATGCTCACCAGGTTCTCCCAGGGACTCAACATCAACATCGAAGCACCGGAGTATGAAACGGCCATCAGCATCCTGAAAATGGAAATTCAAAACAGTGAAGAAGGGTATGCAGCGGATGATATTGATGAGGATGTATATAACTTTCTTGCAGCCAATTTCTCTTCAAACGTAAGGTCACTGAAAGGCCACGTGAACAGATTGCTGTTCTATTCGATCAATTATTCATCTATAGAAGACCATGGCCGCATCACGCTTAAAACGGCTCTGGAAGCCTTTAAAGATCAGATCAAAACCGATGAGATCGTACCTAATATCATCGCCGTAAGAAAAGCAGTATGTGATTATTACGGACTATCAAAACAGCAGATAGTTTCCAAAAACAGGACCAAGAATATTTCTATTGCCAGACAGATCGCGATGTATCTTTGCCGCAAGCACGTGGATGCCACATACGAGGAGATCGGCAGAGAATTCGGCGGAAGAGACCATTCAACCGTGCTTGGTGCATGCGAAAAGATCGACAGACAGATCAAGACGGACGCTCTGCTTGTTAAAGCAATCTCCGAAATCGAATCACAGCTAAAACAATAGGTTATGGACACAGTGAATAACAGTGAGTATAGAACTATGTTTGATATCGCTGCCTTTTTAAAAGACGTCTCTTTCTACATGCTGCCGAAGGAGTACAGAACACAAGACAATCTTGAACGGATTGCTCTTTTAGCAGACATATATGGAATATCCATGGATAAGATGCGAAACTACATCGCCGAGACCGTGAACACCGGTAGATTTGATTTCGAATTCCTCAAAGGCTGCTGTTCCAGGGCAAAGATAGATTTTACAGAAAATGATGAAACAGATTATAACGTTCCCTGTGTTTTATACCTGATGAGCCTTCAGAAGGGCAAGGACGTCACCCCTTACGACAAAGCGATGCTTTACAGTCTTTCGACAGACTATCATCTTAGTCCGCAGGTTATAAACGCTTTGCTGAGATTTTCACTTAAACGATGTGATAACAGGCTGATAAAAAACTATGTTTATGCAGCAGCATCTGATTTGTACAGAAACGATGTTAAGACCGCTGAAGAAGTTGAAAAATGGTTTGACTTTGAAAAGAAGAAAGGTGGAAGGCAAAAACGCCATCAGGTCATAGAACTTCCTGTTTACGACACAAGCAAA
Organism: Erysipelotrichaceae bacterium; assembly: GCA_017511325.1. The sequence continues at coordinate 8,319 of JAFWKS010000169.1, read as the reverse complement.
AACATTCCAATATCAAAGGAGGAGGAAGAGGAGATACTGGCTCTGATGGGCAAGCTGAAATAGTGCTTCTAAACCGGCCTCTAACAACTTTGTTATCAAACAATCTTTCTGTACCATAATTATGGTATAATATGGCCATGGAGGAGAAGATATATGGCACAAATTATTCCAATTAAAGAGTTTAAAAATACCAACGGCATTTCTGAAATGTGCAATAGTACAGACAAGCCGATATTCGTTACAAAAAACGGTTATGGTGATCTCGTTGTTATGAGTATAAAAACATATGAAGAAAGGCTTGGCAAACTTGAGCTGTATGAACAATTAGCAGTATCTGAAGCACAGTTTGAAAAAGGAGAGGTTATTGAGGCAAGAAAAGTTCTCTCTGATATAAGAACAAAATATGGCTTATAAACTAATTGTTTCCGTAAGTGCTAATGAGAATATCGGGAATATTATTGAATATGTAGTTCGTCGTCTGTCTAATCCTGAAGCTGCTAAAGCAATTCTTGATGATATAGATGCTGCTTATGACAGACTGGAAGAAGCGGCAGAGATGTATCCGTATTGTAACGATCTATATCTGGCTCGCAAAGGATACAGGAAACTGCCGCTGGATAAACATGATTATGTCATCCTTTATCAGGTGGTTGGAAACGAAGTTCATATTGGCGGTATATTTCATACCAGAGAAAACTACGGCAAAAAACTATAAAGCAGGGAAAGCACCTTCACAAATGGTGTTTTCTTTTGCATAAAATCCATTTCAATTAATGTATCTTATCTTCCTTGTGACGAGAAGAAACTGATAAAATCAATCATTTTCATATAACTCGGAAACGGCACTTGCCGCCTCGCGTTTTCTTTCTTTGCTTATTCGTCAAGACTTCTTTTTTCAAGCAAAAAATCAAAAAAATTCAGATTTAGTATGCCTTCTTCATCAATATAAGATACAGGGTTATCTTTTCTTATGATTATTTTTTTAAAGTTATCCTTTATATTTCTTAAAGACTTTAATTCCTGTTCCTTTTTATTGGGATCTGATAATCCCTGAGCTACCTGAATGTAGTATTTCTTTTGTCCTTTATTGGCAATGAAATCAACTTCATATTGTTTGTTTATATATTTGTCATTTACCTTGTCCAGAGCGTCAACAACACCTACATCAACATTGAATCCTCTTAAGTTGAGTTCATTATAGACAACGTTTTCCATGATGTGCGGTTCTTCCAGCTGACGGAAATTCAACCTGGCGTTTCTGAGTCCTACATCTTCAAAGTAATACTTGAGAGGTGTATTGATGTATTTACGTCCTTTGACATCATATCTTTTGGTTTCGGAAAGAAGAAAAGCGTTCTCCAGATAGGAGAGATAATCTTTGATGGTTTTTGGGTCAAGAGAAACTTTCTTTTCCGATTTAAATGTGTTGGAAATCCGGTTAGGGTTGGCCAATGAACCTATAGAAGAAGCCATAACATCAATCAGTTCTTCCATTTCAGAAACGTTTTTGATTTTGTTTCTTTGTTTGATGTCCTTTATATATGTTTCTTCAAACAGATCTTTCAGGTATTTTGCCTTCTGTTCATCGCTGGGCATCAATAACGTCATCGGCATCCCTCCATAGACCATATAATCGCTCCAGGACTGATAGATGTCATTTCCATTTACGGAACAGAATTCTTTGAAGGAAAGAGGGTATATGTGAACTTCGTCTCCTCGGCCTCTGAGCTCTGTCTTTATATCACTCGAAAGAAAACGGGAATTGCTTCCGGTAACGTAGATATCTGCATTTTTCTTCTGCAGCAGTCCGTTAAGTACACGTTCAAAGTTCTCGACTTCCTGTATCTCGTCCAGAAGCAGATAATATTGATCGTCATCTGTGATGCGATCTCTGAGATAATTTCCTAAAACATGATAATCCAGCAAGTGATCATTTTCATCAGAATCCAGCTGAACCATGATGATGTGACTATCATCAACACCGAGAGATTTGAGATAAGCATAAAACAAAGTATTCATCAGGTATGATTTTCCCGATCTTCTCAAACCGGTGATAACTTTGATCATACCGTTGTTCATACGCGCAATCAGTCTGTTGATGTAAAGGTCTCTTCGTATTTCCATTTAGTGTCTTCCTATTCCATAAAATTGCTAATTTTTATTATTTTATCGATTTAATTATACCAAATACAAAGAAAATTATGAATTCTATTCCATAAAACAATAAATATCTTTAAAAATATGGAATATAGAGCTTAGAATTTAGCTTTTATTTCTGTCGTCCAATTTTCATATGGCAGATGAACAAGAGAGAATTCCCACTTGATTTCTAAGCAAACTGACATAATCAGTCATTTTCGAACAGTTCAGAAACGGCGCTTGCTGCTTCGCGTTTTCTTTCTTTACTCATCTTTGCATAATGTTTTCTGGTGGTCTCTACACTTGAATGATGCAAAGCTTCAGCCACAAGATATATGTCGTTGCTGCTGGAATAGACCTGGCTGGCAAACGTCCTGCGTAAAGCATGCGGAGTGATCTTCAGGTTCAGTCCGGTTTTTTGTGCATAGCCTTTGATCATAAGCTGTACGCTTCTTACAGTCATGCGTTTATGTTGCATTGAAATAAAGAGGGCAGGGTCATCTTTTCCGGCAAGCAGGATATCCCGGTCACTTGATACATAGTCTTCTAATGCTTCCTGTACTTCGTTTCCAAAGAACACTTCGTCTTCATCACCACCCTTTCTTGTAATGAATAGGGAAGCGTTATAGAAGTCCAGATCAGAGAGATCTATTCCTACAAGCTCAGATACACGTATGCCTGTTCCGAAGAACAGCATCATGATCGCAAAGTCTCTTTTGACGATCTTGTTGTGGCGGATTATCTCACCGTTACTCATACCCGATGTGTCGCTGACGGCTTCAAGGATCCTTTGTACCTGAGCCTTGTCCATGACGATGATATTGTTATCAGGGATTTTAGGCAGATCCATCAGATCAGCCATATTATTCTTTATTTCGCCTTTGCGGAAATAGAACTTGTAGAAGCTTCTTAATGAGGAGATCTTCCTTGCCTTTGAGGAAGGGGAGCTCAATACCTCCTTGTGCTTTCCATATCTGTCTGTAACGGTATGCGTATTTAGCGTATCCAGATATTCCTGAATATCATCATAGGTCAGAACATCCAGTATTTCAGAGGCTTTTAAGCCGTTGAGAGAGACATTCTTAAAGCCTGACTGATTGCTTATGAGATCGAAAAACCGCTTCATATCATAGGCATATTCAAGTCTGGTGCGCTCTGACATTCCTTCTGTTTTATGTCTTTGAAAAACTTCGAGGCAAAGTCGGGAAGCCAATTTTCATGGGTATAGATGTTGTAAACAAGATAATGGCCAGGAGCCATACAAGAACAGCAGTAATAATTTGAATCACGATATTTTGTTATGCATGATTACAAAAGCCATTGTTGCATTTTCTTGGTCAAGAATTGTTGATATTTGCAGTACATTGACAATAATAAATGCATCTGTTATTTTGTTTACATAATCTGACAAACGTATACGGTTTCTCTTTTTGAAGAAGAGGCTTGATACGCATTGTTTTTAGAAAAACATAGAATATTATTCAGCGTTGAGGCAATCGATGCAACAGTTCCCTGCTTTATTTATAGGCTTGTCAGCAGTTTCGATTTTAACGTTTCGAAATCGTTTGCTGTGATGCAAAAAGAATTATCGAAATTTGATTACCGGCAATGCCGGAATAAAGGAAGGAAAAATATGCTTGGCCTTAGAATGAAAAAAGGTTTTACACTGGCAGAACTGCTGATCGTGGTAGCAATTCGGAGTACTGGTTGCGGTTGCGATCCCTATTTTCAGCAGGAGTCTAGAGAGAGCAAGAGAGGCCACCTGCATGGCCAACCGGCGCTCTCTTTACGCACAGGTCGTCGCTGAACACATTCTCAGTGATAGATCATGTTCAGAACTGTTTAATGAGTTTGCTGCCAATGCAGGCAAATGCCCGAGCGGGGGCACGTTCTCATGGGAAGACAGTGGAAACGCTGGAAAAATCAACTGTGATTATCATGTCGGCAGTGGCAGCTCTGACAGCGGATCGTCTGATGCCTCGCCTCTACATACAACAGTGAATTTAAATGACCGGGACAGTTTTACAAGGGGAGCAGTGATACAGGACGAGACCGGAACATGCGTCATCTTGCAAGGTGCGGAGGATGCATGGAATGCATATACCAGCGGAACAAAAGCAGTGGATCTAGTTAATCGGTTCGGTTCCGATACTGTACATGTCGATCCGTCTGACATCAAAGATTCTTCATTTACCGGGACTATTAAGACCGGAGATCTTTATTACGATTCTAAAGAAAATATATATTACTATGTCTATAGTGTTAGCCTATATGAAGCGTGGCCTCAAGGCTCATGGGTGGCTCTATCGCAGTAACATCACGGAGTCTAATACAACTATGGTGTTCGTTACCTGTTTGTTTGATTGATTCAGTTTCTTTAATCTATTATGCAATTATCCGCAGCGAGTTGATTCTGCGGTTTTTTTGCACTATGCAGATCTTTCGTGTTTTTGTTTTAGTCTTGTTAAGTGTGATCGCCTTTTTAACGAATTTGATCTAACTTGTTTAAGAACGCGATGTAACTTGTGATATGCACTATAGCAAAATATCACGTATATTATTTTCACGGATATAAAAAACCGCCTATTATAGACGGTTTCATAAGCTAAATGGTGGACACTAAGGGACTCGAACCCCTGACCCCCTCCACGTCAAGGAGGTGCTCTCCCAACTGAGCTAAGTGTCCGCATAGACTATTATATAACTAAAACATAATTTTTGTCATAAAAAAACATCCTTGCGGATGTTTCTTAGAAAGCTTTTGTCAGCTGCTATTTCTTTTTAGAAGCTTTTTCTACTGCACCGGCAGCATTCTTCTTGACTGACTTGATACCGTTCTTGCATGCAGAGATATCATTGTAACCTTCAGAAGAACCTATAGCTTTGGCGTTCTTGGCAACGAGTCTGAAATAGAATTTCTTGTCTTTGCCTTCGAAGATCTCGAATTTAGGATTTGAAACTGGAGTGACCTTTTCAGATGTCAGATCGCAGATACCTGCTTCCGGTGCGTTGACAGTTACTGAATTGATACCTTTCAATGCGCCTCTTTGTGAAGCATACATCTGAGAAGACAAGATTATTTCGCCATTGCCGGCAAGCAGATTAAAATGATACTTTCCCTTAGGACTTACAGTAATAACATATTTACCCATACATTTCCCTCCTGTTTTAAATTATGAATAAACCTTTTGCTACTTTAATTTTAAGATTTATCAAGTACCTTTTTCAAGTGCACAGACATCCTTTTATAACAAAATATATTAAAATAGATGTATGTTAAGCGATACGATCTGTGCAATATCCACTGCTTTGAAAGATGGAGCGATCTCGATCGTCAGGATGTCAGGTGATGACAGTTTTTCGATCATCAAAGAGATCAGTGATGTCAGAAAGACAGAACCTAATACGATCGTCTATTCACATATAAAAGATGAAGGCGAGATCATCGATGAGGTTCTGATATCTTTCTTTGTTAAAGGAAAGTCCTATACCTTGGAAGACATGGTGGAGATCAACTGCCATGGCGGTGTTTATGTGACAAGGCTCATATTGAACCTGCTTCTGAAGAAGGGCTGCAGATTGGCAGAACCAGGCGAATTCACCAAGAGAGCCTATCTTAACGGCAGGATCGATCTTTCGGTTGCGGATTCAGTAAACGATCTGATCAAAGCTCAGAGCATGGTGCAGGCCAAGTCGGCGATAAGAGGTGTTAACGGATCGGTGGAAAGGCTTCTTTCTCCTTTGATGGATGAGATGAAAGATGTCATCTCCATGATCGAAGTCAACATCGACTATCCGGAATATGAAGATGAAGTCATCATGAGCAATGACGTAGTCAAACCTCACGTAAAGGCCTGGATAAAGAAATGTGAAGAGATGATCGACAAGGCTGAAAGGTTCAGAGTCGTCAAAGACGGGATCAATACAGTCATCATTGGCAAACCTAATGTTGGCAAGTCTTCACTGCTTAATGCCTTGTTGGAAAAAGACAAGGCCATCGTTACGGATATCGCCGGAACGACCAGGGATCTTGTCGAGGGCAAGGTAAATCTCAAGAACATCACATTGAATCTGATCGATACCGCCGGTATCAGGGATGATGCGGAACTTATCGAAAAGATCGGTATCGAAAAAAGTCTGCAGGCTGCTGATGAAGCGGAGCTGATCATTCTGGTCCTTGATTCCAGCAACATCGATGAAGAAGACAGGAAGCTGATGGACAGATATAAGGATCGAAACATGCTGGTGGTCTACAACAAATCCGATCTGAACAAAACCGGTGATATTTCCATCAGCGCCAAAAATAAAGAGATAAGTTCGCTGGTGGATTATCTCAATGACAGATATTCAAATGATATCTCTCTTGTGGATGAGGATATCCTCAATAACGAAAGACAGATCGCCCTGATGAAGAATTGTCTTGAGGAACTTAAGCAGATGTATGCAAATATCGATTATGACAGCACGGATATCGTGGTGACGAACCTTGATAGTGCGTTTCATTATCTGTGTCAGATATTAGGAAAGGAATATCAGGAAGACCTGATCGATCACATGTTCAGGAATTTCTGTCTGGGTAAATGATGAACTGGCTTGATTCTCATTGTCATATCAATGACAAGGCTTTTAAGGATGACATCGATACTGTTTTGCAGAATATGGTCGATAACGATGTCAGAAAAGCCATGCTGATATCTTCATATATCGAAGACTATGAATATGGCTTCAGTATTTCTCATCCGGAAATAGAACTGAAGCACTCTTTAGGCATCTATCCTGGCGATGTGGATGATGTAAATGAAGAACTGTTTGAAGAGTTTGCCAGACGTTTCAAGGAAGACCGCTGTCAGGCGATCGGAGAGATAGGTCTGGATTATTACTGGGACAAGGAAAACAAACAAAGACAGATCGAGATCTTTAAAAGACAGCTTCTTTTGGCCAGGGAACTGAATAAGCCGATCATCGTGCATTCCCGTGATGCTATACAGGATACCTATGATCTGATGAAACAGATCAGGGTAGAAGGGGTCATGCACTGCTATTCCAATTCGGCGGAAATGGCCAGAGAATTCGTCAAACTCGGATACTACATCTCCATAAGCGGCACGATAACCTGGAAAAACGCCAGGGAACCGCTCGAAGTCATAAGAGCCGTTCCATTAGACAGACTGCTGATCGAGACCGACTGCCCATATCTTACTCCGGCGCCAAACAGAGGAAAAAGGAACGAACCTGCCTATGTAGTATATACCGGAAGAAAGATCTGTGCGGAACTTGGCATAGATGAGGAAGATTTTAAAAAACAGCTGAATGAGAATTATAATCGACTGTTTAGGTTATAATAATAATGAAATAAAGAGGTTTACAGATATGGATATAGTATTTTTTATAGCTTTATTATGCTTGATAGCTTATGTAGGATACAGAAATGTTGAACTGTTCACAAGATACAGACACAACAAGCAGTACATCGACTGCTACAGAGTGATGCTGAACAATGATGAAGACGCTTATGATAAAGTCTGCACTTTCATTGATAATGAGAAGACGCTTGAATTCAAGAATAAGGGCCTCATTCTTAAACTGTTCATCGAACTGGGAAAGAATATGGACTATAAACAGACTCTTGAAGAACTGGATCTCAAGGAGATCTTCTACAAGAAGGGCAAATATTCCAAACAGCTGGTCACTCTGAATTCAGATATCTTTATCTGGTACTACCTCGATATGGCCAGAGCCAGAAGATTCTCAAGATTCGATGTTCTGGACAAGCTCAATGATAAACTGTTCGGTCTCAATGAACTGGAAGTCAGAGTTGAATTCCAGCTGGCCAAGGCTATCTGCAATGCTTTGCGTGAAAAGGAAGATGCCGGCGTTGAATTTTTGAGCGGTCTGCTTGAAGGAAGCTATACCCAGTATCAGTATGAAAAGAACCTGATCGGTCTTTATAAGCGCTTCTCTGCCAGCACCCTTGCTTATTCAGGCGAACCGATGGAAGACTACTACAAGAATGATCTTCATGCGTTTGCTGCTACTCTTATAGGAAAGAACTACATGAGCGAACTGGAGATCTATGAAAAGTATCCGCCTCTTGAAGATAAGAAGGATGAAGAAGTAGATCCAGAAAAGATCCTGGAAGATCATGAAGCAAACGAGGAATAATGAAACTCATCGTAGGTT
>JAFWKS010000168.1 GCA_017511325.1 Erysipelotrichaceae bacterium | reverse complement strand
CTGATGTCAGCCCTTGTACTGATCATTGATCCGGCTCAAGGATTCACTTTTCCGTCGACGGAATGGTAGGGAACGACACAGGATCTCAGTATTCAGGAGATCATCGTCAATCTGTTTCCAAGCAACATCGTTTCGATCTTTCTTGAGACCAAGCTGTTTGCGATCATCATGTTCGCCTATGTCCTGGGCATCGTCTGTTACAGGATTAAGGATGGCGACAAACTGATAAAGGGCATCACGATCTTGAAGGATGCTTTCTTCAAGATCCTTGAATACATCATGTATCTGACACCTGTTGCGGTCTTTTCTTTGATCAGCAACACTGTCGCAAATTATGGAACAGTAATGATCGGGGTAGGTGTGAAATATATCGTCATGGCCTATCTTGGCGGCCTGGTCACGATCATCTTCATCATGATCCTGCCGGTCTGGATCTTTGCGGGCATCAAGCCTTTAGATTACTTGAAGAAAGTCTACAAGGTCTGGCTGGTCTCACTCACGACCTGTTCAAGTGCTGCGACATTGCCGACGACGATGAAAGTCTGCAGAGAAGAATTCGATGTCGATGAAAATATCGTCGATGTCGTTAGTCCATTGGGCTGTACGATCCATATGTGCGGCGGTGCAGTATCATTCGCGCTTCTGGGACTGTTCTGTTCCAGGATGTATGGGATCGAGATCAGACCGCTTACCTTCATAATGATGATGGCCGCATCGCTTCTGATAAACATGTCGGCCCCAGGCATTCCAAATGGGGGAGTGGTCATCGGTGCCACATACCTGCAGCTTTTAGGGATACCGTTAGATTTTATTGGCTTCTACAGCGGTATGTACAAGATCCTGGATATGCTGTATACGACACTGAACGTGACAGGCAATATCACGGCCAATGTCCTGATATCCAGATCATTTAAGGAGAAAGAATGAATAACTATGATCTAGAAAAAGAACTCGACGAGGCAATAGCTGCCGCTGATGAGACGATCGATCTGCTCGATCAGGCTTATGCCAGCATGAATTCAGCCCGCAACTGGGGCTTCTTTGATATGGTAGGCGGAGGTTTCTTTTCTACAATGGTCAAAAGAGAAAAGATGAGAGACGGCCGTTATTTCATGAATGAGGCCAAAAAATCGCTCAGAAAACTAAAGGATGAACTCGATGATGTCGATGATCTTCCTGATCTTGATCTGAATATGGATGATTTCTTATCATTCGCAGATTTCTTCTTTGACGGTTTCTTTGCGGACTGGATGGTCCAGGGCAGGATCAATGATGCCAGAGAAAAGATCGATGAGACGCTCAAGATCGTCTGTGAGATCAGAGAAAAACTCATTGAGCGAAAAGAAATGATTGATAATTGATTTGTACTCTATGTTAGAATAGAGATAAGTTTTGAAGGATAGATCGATCAAAGGAATTGATAGAGAGTCAGTGGCTGGTGGAAACTGATAAGGAAAATGATCGAAGATGGATCCGGAGCTTCTTTGGCGAATAATTAGCCAAAGACGTGTACTCGCGTTAAGAGAAAAGCTATAAGTAAAGGTGGTACCGCGCAAAAAGCGCCCTTGTATCGCCTTTTTGTTTTTTAAGGAGGCTTTTATGGAAAACAAAGGAAAGTATTACATCACTACCGCTATCGCTTATGCCAGCGGCAAACCCCACATCGGCAATACCTATGAGATCATCATGGCGGATGCGATCGCCAGATACAAGAAGCTTTTAGGCTATGATGTGTATTTTCAGACCGGCACTGATGAACACGGTCAGAAGATCGAAGAGAAAGCCAAAGCAGCGGGCATGTCACCAAAAGAGTTCGTCGATATGCAGGCTGGCGAGATCAAGCGCATCTTTGATCTGATGAATACTTCCTATGACCGTTTCATCCGCACGACCGATGATGATCATGAAGCACAGGTCAAAAAGATCTTCAAGAAACTCTATGATCAGGGCGATATCTACAAGAGCGAATATGAAGGCTGGTACTGTACACCGTGTGAGTCCTTCTGGACTGATTCGCAGCTCATAGATGGCAAATGTCCGGACTGCGGCCGAGAAGTCCATAAAGAGAAGGAAGAATCTTATTTCTTCAAGCTCAGCAAATACCAGAAACAGCTGGAAGATTATATCAGTGAACATGATGAATTCATTCAGCCTGAATCAAGGAAGAACGAGATGGTCAACAACTTCCTTAAACCTGGTCTTCAGGATCTTTGCGTATCCAGAACATCCTTCAAATGGGGCATTCCTGTCGATTTCGATCCGAAGCACGTCGTCTATGTCTGGATCGATGCTTTGAGCAACTATATAACCGGACTTGGTTATGATGTTGACGGCAATCATGGCGAACTGTACAAGAAATACTGGCCGGCAGATCTGCATCTTATAGGCAAGGATATCATCAGATTCCACACCTTATACTGGCCGATCATGCTGCTGGCTTTAAATGTCCCGCTTCCTAAACAGGTCTTCGGCCATCCGTGGATGCTGGTAGGGGAAGACAAGATCTCCAAATCAAGAGGCAATGCTATCTATGCTGATGATCTTGTGAAATTCTTTGGTGTCGATGCCGTAAGATATTACGTCTTGCATGAAATGCCTTTTGCCCAGGATGGCACGATCACCTGGGAGCTGATGATCGAAAGGATCAATTCCGATCTGGCCAATGTCTATGGCAACCTGGTAAACAGAACGGTCGCCATGGTCAACAAGTATTTTGACGGTCAGCTGAATAAAGACTTCGTTGAAGAAGAACTGGATAAGGAATTCAAGCAGACTATCCTTTCATCCGTAAAGACTGTTGAAGAAAAAATGGATCAGTTAAGAGTCGGTGATTCGATCGAAGCAATCATGGAACTGTTCAGAAGATGCAACAAGTACATTGATGAAACAGCTCCTTGGGCTCTGGCAAAGGATGAAACTTCAAAAGGAAGGCTTAACACTGTTCTATACAATCTGATCGAAGGTATCAGATTTGGCGCTGTCCTGATGTCATCATTCATGCCTGAAACAAGCCAGAAGGTCTTTGAGCAGATCAATACCAAAGAAACTTCTTATGACTCACTTTCAGAATTTGGCAATTATGAATGCAACAGAGTCATAGAAAAACCTGAGCCGCTTTTCAACAGGCTCGATCCAAATAAGACCATGGAAGAAGTCCATGCCTATCTTGGCAAGGAAGAGGAAAAGAAGGTCGAACACAAAAAAGAGATTGAATTCCCTGACTTTGAAAAGGTGGAGATGGTCGTCGGTAAGGTTATCGAATGCAAGAAGCATCCGGATGCCGACAAGATCCTGGTCTTCAATGTTGACTTCGGTTACGAACAAAGACAGATCCTTTCAGGCGTTGCTCAATACTACAAGCCTGAGGAGCTTGTCGGAAAGAAGGTCATCGCCGTAATGAACCTCAAGCCAAGGAAGATCAGAGGGCTTGAATCCAACGGCATGCTGCTGTCGGCAGTAAAGGAAACTGACGGCAAGGAGAAACTTGAACTGCTGACATCTGATATGGAAGTCGGCTCAATAGTATGTTAAGGAAGTGTCACACTTCCTTTTTACAGGTATAATTTAGGTATGTTGAAATATATAGCGATTATAGTATGTAAACTGATCAGAAAGATCGGCAATCTTGTAGGAAGGGGATCAAGCCTTCCCGGTAAATACGCACTCAAGGTCTGTCCTGATATCTTAAGCAGGATCAAACTTCCTGAAGATATCATCGCCGTAACCGGTTCTAACGGCAAGACCTCGACGACCGAGATGATCTACGGTATGATCGAAAAACAGGGCAAGAGGATCGCCTACAATTTTGAGGGATCGAATCAGATCGAGGGCATCACGACTTTGATCATCGACAACTGTGATCTTAAGGGCAATTTCCTTAAGGATGTCTTGTTGATGGAAGTAGATGAAAGATATGCCAAATATGTCTTTAAATACATCACACCGAAGTATCTGGTAATAAATAACCTCTATCGTGATCAGATGACGCGTAACGGTCATCCTGAATATGTACTTGATGACATCAAGAAATCGATAGGTGAAGGTACAACACTGATCATCAATGCTGATGATCCGATCGTCAGTTCGCTCTCAAAGCAGTTTTCCAATGAAGTGATCTATTTTGGCATCAATGATGCTGAACATACAAAAAAGGAAAATG
>JAFWKS010000167.1 GCA_017511325.1 Erysipelotrichaceae bacterium | reverse complement strand
CTTACCAAGGAAAGCTGGTTTACCAGAAAGGACAGGAAGCTCAGCTTCAGGGAAGATATGAAGATACTGATGTCGATAGGATCATCGTCTATGAAGAAGGAAATGTATGAATACTTTGACTATGGCATCAATACGGCAAGTCTTCCCGGTTTCATCAGATCATGAGCCAAGATAAAGGAAGAAGCCTTCAAAGAACTGCTGAAGATGGTCAATGAGACCTATCCGTGTGATAAGACCTGTAAAGGATACAGATTACTGGCGGTGGATGGAAGCGAAATCAATATTTCCTATGATCCTGGCGATTTTAATACCTATAGAAGTCAATCCAGCACCAGAGGCTCCAATCAGTTTCATATCAACGCCTTATATGATATCCTCAATCACCGTTATCTTGACAATATAATTCAGCCTATAAAGAAGATGAACGAAAAGGAAGCGATGTGGACTTTGGCTGAAAGATATGAAGATGACAAAGCGATCTTCATCGCCGACCGGGGATATGAGTCGTTCAATAACTTTGAATATCTTAAGAAAACAGGTCATAAGTTCCTGATAAGGGTAAAGGACATAAACTCAGGAACATCACTACTGAAAAGTTTCAGATCCTTGCCCAAGAAAGGTGAATTCGACGAAGATGTCCATATCGTTTTTACCAACAGACAGACCAATGAAATAAGGGCTCATCCTGAAAAATACAAGATCATCATGACCAATCAGACCTTTGACTTTCTAGACGAAGACAATCATTTCTGTGAAGCTGATTACAGAGTGGTGAGAGTAAGGATCGAAGGCAAGGATAAAGAATATGAATCGCTTATCACCAATCTCGACAGGAATGAATTCTCTATAAAAGACATAAAGGAACTCTATAAGCTGAGATGGGATATAGAAGTATCCTACAGACACCTGAAGTATTCAGTAGATCTTAATGCCCTGCACAGCAAAAGAAGAGATTTCATAAGACAGGAGATCTGGGCCAGAATGATCATGTTTAACATCTCGATGATCATCATTGATCATGTACAGGACAAGAAACTTGAAAAGAAGAAAAGAAAACTGGAATACAGGGTAAATATCAGTATGGCGATCTTCTTTGTGAAACGGTACATGATCAAAAGAAAAGACGGTGACCCGCCTGATCTTGAGAGTCTGATAGCTTCACAGATACTTCCCATAAGACCTGATAGACATTATGACCGTAATGTCAGGGCTCAGGGCTTTGTATCCTTTGGCTACAGATTCAATTAACCGATTTCATTATAATCGATATTTACACAATATTTAAGACCATATAATCAATATTCTTATAAAGATATCCCTTATATCTTCTTTTCATCATGATCTGAACTGAAGAAAACCGCAGCCATCATCGCAAACGATGAAACTGCGGTCAAAAGTTCGTTGAAGTCACTGAATTAAGTTAGTGACATTAATCGCAAGATCGTATTTGTTCTATAACGGATGTTCCTGATATTCGTACTTGCTTTCATCGATACGCTGTTTGATGACGCCTACTGCTTCGAAGTTTCTCGTGCAGTGGTGCTTGCATATCAGGACGAGATTATTCAGCCGGTGAGCAAATTCGATATTCTCTTTCAGCATCTTTACAGTCCAGGCCGGATTGATTATTCTTTGCGTGATCAGCAGTTCCTTGGTCGACTGATCAAGCTCTTCGACATGATCGTAGATATCCTTGGCCAGAAAGATGATCCCACCCAGATCAGTGATCCTGTTGGAATAGATCTGAGAAGTCCCACACCATGGTGTTCCCAGAACATAGGCCTTTTTGCCTTCGATCGCCAGCATGTTTATGTCGCCATTGAGGCATTCCACATCGTAGAGTCTCATCCACAGTTCGACATGAGTGCTTTTCCCCACGCCCGGAGGACCGGAGAACAGCCAGGCTTTATCTTTGTAGAGGATCGACGCTGAATTGATCGCATAGTAGCCTCTGGCCTTTGCATAGTAGAGATAGAATTCTCTAAGCGCGTTATGCAAAGTATCGCCTATAAGCCTGCGGTCGGTGTCATTTCCTGTTTCATAGACATAGGCAACAGCTTTGGTTCCGTCCTTGCTTATCCTGACTTCGTGGATGTATTTCTGCCTAGGGTAATAAAGGATGTAGTGTTCCTTTGCTTCTTCAACGACGAGCTGTGCTGTCCGCACCAGTACAGTCCCCTGCATGAATTCAGGAAATTCGACCTTGACAGTGAAACTGATGTCGATCCTTTCACTGTTTTTTTCAAAAGCTTTCAGCTCGTCACGATAGAAAAAGATCGGGTCGCCATAAAGTCCAACATTGATATTGGCAATGCTTAAGATCTTGCACGGCTTGTCTTCGCTTGGTGTTACAAAAGTGATGACCCTATACTGGATAAGACGGTCGATAAACT
>JAFWKS010000166.1 GCA_017511325.1 Erysipelotrichaceae bacterium | reverse complement strand
CCATCGATCATGATCGGGTTCATTGATACTGTGACAGGGATATTGTATGGCTTTGCTGTAGCGACAACGAATTTCATCATGATCAGCGGTCCGATCGTGATGATCTCATCGAAGGTCTCGCCGTTTTCCAGCATTTCCTTAAGCGGAACTGTAACATTGCCGTGCTGGCCATATGAGCCATCATCAGTCATGACATAGAGCTTGTCTGAGCAGGCCTTGAATTCATCTTCAAGGATCAGGATATCCTTGCTTCTGAAACCGATGATTGAAGTTACTTCAGCACCCAGGCGATGGAATTCCTGAGCGACCGGCATAGCGATCGCACATCCTACACCACCACCGACGATACATACTTTCTTGATACCTTCTGTATGTGTGGCAACGCCCAGCGGACCGACAAAGTCCTGCAGGGAATCGCCTTCGGCTTTGTGATTGAGTTTTTCGGTCGTACCGCCGACGATCTGGAAAATGATCTTGACTGTTCCCTTTTCCGGATCAGTTCCGGCTACAGTCAAAGGGATTCTTTCGCCATCTTCGTCAACTCTTAAAATAATGAACTGTCCCGGTTTTGCCTTTCTGGCAACGAGCGGGGCTTCGATCTCCATCTGAGTGACGGTAGCGTTAAGTGATTTTTTGCTAATGATTTTATACATATAAAATCCGTCCTTTCTGCATGTGCCCTTCTTATTATCTTCCTTATATAGAATCCGGCAGATAAAGAATACGTTATTATATTAACATCTTTTCCCCGCCCGCGAGCGCTGAATGACTCTAAATTACCTGCATTCCAACTATTACTTTTTTGAACTGGATCATTAAAAGCATTTTGAATATCACAAATATAAATAATGTATTGGTGTTCTAATGATCGTTTACTTATAAAAGTTTCATTCATGGTACACAACTTTCATTTACCGCATGTTAATTGTCTTGATCGCTATCCTTTATAATTATCTTGATAGGATATAGGAGAGAAAGCTTATGAGTATTACAGTAAACATTTACTACAAAGGGGAAAACGGTTCTGCACGAAGATTCGCCAAAGAGATGGAAACTTCCGGTACTGCAGATGCGATCCGTGCTGAAAGCGGAAATCTTCGCTATGAATACTTTCTTCCAATGAACGATCCCGAGACTGTGCTTCTGATCGACAGCTGGAAAGATCAGAACTCCATCGATGTGCATCATTCTTCAAAGATGATGACGACCATTACAAAGCTAAGAGAGAAATATGATCTTCATATGAAGGTTGAGCGTTTCATCAGTGATGATCAACAGCTTGATGATTCCTTTATCAGGAAATAGACACCATTGAAAAAACCAGCTATGACTTTTAAAGACGTGAAGTGGACCAGGATCCCTGCCCGATATCTCATACAGCCGGACCGGATAGAGATTACCACTACGCCGCACACCGATCTGTGGCAGCGCACTTACTATCATTTCCGCAACGACAACGCGCCTGTTTTGCAACATTATATAATCTCTTTACCTGTCTGTCATTTAAACGATCTGGCGATCCTGCTCAACAGTTTCTGATTGAAGCTGATGAAAGGGCCCATCACCAGCAGACATAGGAGAGTTCCAACTCCTACTTCCCCTTTCAGAAGATAACCCGTCCCTACACAGAAGGCATCAAGCAGATACTTGGCCGTAACAAAATTCAGATTGAAGCGATCTGCGATACCCAGAGACAGACAATCAAAAGGACTTGCGCCCAGATCAAATTCGATCGTGATGGCAGCTCCAAAGGATACGATATATAGGGCAACAAGATCCAAAAGGATACCTGTTAAAAGATCAGGGGCTTTAATGCACACCTTTATTGCGAAATCGATCGGGAAGCTGATGATCAGCGGTACCAGTATGGTGCCTAAGCCGATCCGCTTTTTGCTTAAAAAATAAGAGATGATTATGAAGACGACGGTCGCGATGGCGTTGGTGTTTCCGACGCTCAGGCCGGTCTTGTTGGCTATGCCTGTCAAAAGCGCGTTGGATGTATCTGCTCCGTATCCTGTCTTTACCAGCATGCCGCAGCCAAAAGACATGATCGCTACGCCGACCACCATCAGCAGTATCTTCTTTAGGGAAAATGTTTCTTTAAAATTCATATTTTATTTTGAATCGCGTATTGCTGTTTTATCTATATCTATATTTTTTCTATTCCGGCTTTAACTGGATGACCTCGTAGTTGCAATGTTCATCGCTTCTGAAAGGAAGATACCATCCTGCGATCCCTGAAGAGACATATAAATGGGTATCGCCGATATGATAATCTCCATAGGCATTCAGACCCAGCAGTTTATAGATCGTCTTTACCGGAAAGAACTGACCTGCATGGGTATGACCTGAAAGCTGCAGATCAGCCTTAAGCTCGATGATGTCCTCGTTCTGATAGGGATTGTGATCGACTGTTATCACATAGCTTTCCTTGTTGTATGCAGGGAGGTCCTTCACCGCTTTGCGCTTTTCAGGACGAGAAACATCTTCTCTGCCTATGATGATCAGATCATCATTTATCTGCGCATAATCATCATACAAGATCGTGATATTGTTTCTTCTTATGGCATTCGCCAGCTCTTCTTCACTGTATTCTCTGCCGTAGGCCAGAAGATTCGAATCCTGTCTGTCGTGGTTGCCATAGATATAATAAGTCCTGATGTTTAACGATCCGATCTTCTGATAGATATATTCCATTTCCTCTTTGGTGGTAAATTCATCAGTGATATCCCCACCCAGCAGAAGACAATCGGGTTTCAGATCAGCTATTTCTTCAAGAGCCTTATCTACGGTCTGCTTGCTTTGGGCAGATCCGTAATGCAGATCAGCGAAGAAAACTATTGTATATTCGTTTTTCAACTTTGAACTTTTTATCTCATGATAGTTTGCTGTTATCGTCTGCATGTTTATGATGCTGGAGATCGAAAAAATCAAAGTTATTATTGCGCCGATGATGATCCGTACGTTCGGATCATCTTTGCCTTTGCGCAAGAAAGATACCATTAACGATATCAGGTTGCTAAAGACATCGGCCATCAGCACCAGATAAAGACTTCCAAAAAGATACTCATGGTGCCATACTACTCTGTCAGAAAAGGAGATTATTGCCATACTGACACCAAGCGTTAATACTATCTCCAATATAAACTGGATCGTTTTTGTTTTCCTGTTTTGGTTCTTTGTTATCCTAGTTTTTATATAATTCAGTATCAGAAAAAGAATTATTATGTAAACTGCCAGAACGATATATCGAGATGTTGTCATATTCTATTAACCTCTTCTATATATTTTCATGATCTTCGTTATTTATAACAGATGATTTAAAACAGCGCAAGCTGATCATCGATATCGGATTGCTGATGAGCCTGTTTTATGATGTCACCTTTCTCAATATTACCGATCAATAGCGGACTTTGCGGATCGTGTTTTGCCATGTTTTCGTAGACGAGTCTTCGATCATAGTTCGCATAACAGTAACGGCACAAATGTCCGCAGCTGTTATAGGCTCCGATGTCGTTGTTTAAAAGGCAGTTGCAGCCCTGTCTGGCTTCCGGTCTTCTTCTTTCGATGAGCCTTTCACCGATCGCTTCTTCAAGCACCTTCTTTGTAAAACACCCTTCGACATCTGCTCCATATCTGGACAGGCAGGGGTCTTCATGACACAGCCTGACTTTCATGCCGTGTCTTCCTGCTACGGACACAAAGTATTTTGTGAGTTCCGCCTGTTCCTGCCTGCTTACTTCTCTTGCCTCAGGAAAATTTCTTCTGGTCTTTTCGTATAGATCGATATAGCTGATAATTACCTGCTCTGTATAGCCTTCAAGTTCTGAAGCCATCTTTTCAAAGACCTTGAAATGATGCTCCATAGGATATTTATCGGAAATAAAGACGGGATCGTATCGCCAGCTCATCACCTTAGGGCCGATCTTGCCTGATAGTTCTTTAAAAGTTTCAATGACATCTTTTTTATCCGGGACTTTCTCTTCTATCTCCTTTCCATAGGGAGTGATGGTCACAAACCAGAACATCCTGAACCTCTTAAGTTCTTCAATGTGCTTAAGCAGCGGTTTTGGATTCTTGCTGCAGAAAACGATAGCATCGACCACTTCAGGGTCGATCAGATATTTTGTGACCTGATTATAGACAAATGGATTTCTGGTCAGTACGAAACCCTGACGTACTCTGTTCATGAACCATTCGCTGTAAAAAGCCGGTATGTCTGTTCTGTTTCCTGTGTTCAGTATCATATGTTTATTCTACGAGATCATTGTTTCTTATTTAGGCTTATCATTGCTTGCATCGATGTTTCTTTATTTGGATCAGATCTTCTTCATTTCCTTGACGATCCAATCTTTCTTTTTCAGCTCATAAGCACTTCCGCAATATGGACAGTTTCTTTGGTGCATCGCATCAAAACTGCCGCCGCAGGATGAACAGCTGACCCGATGGATCGAGAAGCCCGGATCACTGTGCCCGTCAGCTTCCTTGTACAAGATAAAAGAGATCTTCTCATCTTTTTCATGAACACTTTTTTTGATATAGGTATCAGTCAAATAAGCGATACCTTCGATTCGCAGTTGATCATCGATCTTTTCACATTTTCTTACATAGACGGCTCCCCGATACTGCATGTCGACGACATCATCAAAGTCGCTAAGCTCTCTTCCTGATTCATAGATCGACAGGGTATCCCGATCATCAGATAAGACGATCGTTCTAAGAAGCGAGATGACTCTGCCCTCAAAAGCTTCATAGGAAAAGTCGGGATCATGATCTTTCATGAATCTGAGCATCTTCTTGCGGCTGTTCAAAGTCTTAAGCATCGGCAAGGCTCGTCCTGCTTCAAAGAACACCCTTATCAAAAGGATAAAGCTTCGCATCATATACCACAAAAACGCTGAAACACCACCGCATAGACCACCCATGAATAACGATATGAGCAGATCGACCAATATCCCCGCGTCTCTATAGGCATAAAAGAAGCTGATCATGAATACAGAAACGCCGCATAGGATCCCGCATATCAGTATTTCTTTTTTAAGATTGCCCATCAAAGAAGCTCTTTCAACGATACCGGGGACCGTATAATAGTATGAAACACACGGATAGATCTCATCTGTCTCAAAAAATGTCCCGCAGTATGGACAGCCATCTCTTGCCTGCAGAGCGCTCATTCTGTTTCCGCAGTTTGGACAGGTGTATTGCCTGTCTTCATGTCCCTGTTTATCAAGAAAAGAAACATACAGATTGACTGGCCTTCTGATTTTTTTTAACTGCTTTCCGTTTTTCAGATAGGTTATATGCTGTACTGCTTCCCTGTACTGGATCTTTGAAGAATAGCCGTTTTCGCTTCTTTCAATGGCTCCATTTATCTCTTCCTTGACATGGGAATATTCTTCTTCTCTGATCGTTCCCGTTTTCTTCAGCCGCTTTTCCTGCAGATCAAGGTAATAACGCAGATCTTTGGATGAAAGAAGCGGCTCTTTCACGCTTATGGACCATCCATGAAGCTGATCTGTAAAATCTTCGAGTAAATTCATATGCCTATACCTTTTATTTTTTATCAAGATATCCAAGTTGAATGAGCCGTACCCTTTTTACAGCTTCCATGTCTTTAGGATAAAGCAGGTTGACGACTCTGATCGCATAATCGGCAGCTACCAGAGCGTGTTCCTTCATGTGAGCAGAAGCTATCGCGTGGCCGACTGTTCTCAAAGCTGCAACAATGATCGGATCATCGCTTTCTTTTGCGAGCCCGTGAATACTGAAAACCTCCTTACGAACTTCGCTTATAGATGCTTCGCCATTCTGCCATTTATCATTTATCCTTAAAGCTTTTCTGATCTCATCATCGAAAGGCTGATCGATCAGTTTAAGAATATCTCTTGCGCTGGATATGGCAAACCTGCACGCCATTAATTTGGATGAGTTTTCATATCCATTGACGATAAGTTTTCTTATTTCCGGATCATCATCGATCCTGATCTTTGTTTCTGTCATCATGATATCTCAGTGATCTTTTTTATATATCAGGTGATCACCCTTAATCATTATATGTCATACGGTTTCGCCGATCCTGTTTGTGATACTTGTTTTTTATCCCATCACATAAAAAGACTGACAATATAATAGCTTAAGATCAAAGAAATGGCCATACTGGCAAGATATTTAAACTCTCTAGTTCTTTCGTTTTTCGGGATGTAGTATCCACCCGTCTTGTGATGGATGGTGATCGTGATTTCATCAGGAAACGTTGCCATATAATGACTGTAACGGCTGTGAGGATCGTCACAGGCATCGATCACGTGCTTTTTTCCTGGTATTCCCATTCATATTTATAGTCTGTGACATAAAGCTTGTGTTTTTCATCATAAGTTCTTCTGCCCGGCACATAGCCAAGGCTTGGTGTGTCGACCCTGTGTGCTATATATTCAAGTGCATTTTGATCTTTTTTGCCATCATAATGATTCTTGTTTGTTGTCACAACCTGGATCACTTCTATTACTGCCGCCACCAGAAAAACAACGATAAATTTCAACATATACCTATACCTCTTTCTTCTAATCTTTTATATAAACTGATCACAGAGCTTAACACCGTCATCTATATAAACAATTGAAAAAGGAGCTTGTTTTGCTCCTTGATCGATTCTATTTGGCAGGCTCCCATTTGCATCTTACAGGTGAGACGATCTCGCCGCTCTTTTTCATTTCAGCAAAAGCCTTATCTACGACTTTTCTGTCTAGCCCTGTCAGTTCAGCCACCTTGCCGGCATTGAGTGGTTCGCCGGCCTTCTTCATTGCATCAAGAATCTTTTGTTTTTCGTTCATTTGTTTTCCCTTTCTTTATTTATGAACTCTTTCTGTTGGCAACAGTCTCAATAGAGTTAAATAGAATATCTAATGAGTCACAAGCTTTCAGATACCTTGAATCTGGTTTTGTTAATGAAAGTTTTTTATGAACTTCATCAACAGAGTGTTTTTCGTCTTTATTTTATCAAATACGACGTTTGTGTTTCTTCTCCTTTATTATTCAGCAATTCATTTTCTCATGAAACAGATCTGAAGGTTCTAATTCCATTATATGCATCTAAAGTTTGTTTTGTTTATGATGCGTTACAATATAAACATGTATAACGACAAAGCAATGAAAATGAAACTGATCGAAGCTGTCTTCTGTATCCTGTATCTGCTGTTTGCTTTTACAGCAGCTGTTATCTTTTTGTTCAGAAAAGACATGCTGTGTTCGATAATGACCTTCTTCCTGGCCGGAGGCGATGCTTTCCATCTGGTCCCGCGTATCCGTATCGCCTTAAGAGGTCCTGGACCTCATGATAAAAAAGACTTAGGTCTAGGAAATCTTGTTTCTTCGATCACGATGACGCTTTTCTATGTTTTTCTTTATCTGGTCATGAAAGAAAGGCATCCGGCTGTGATCGTTCCGTCCTTCATCTTTCCTTTAATACTGATCATGGCGATCGTCCGCATCTGCCTTTGTCTTTTCCCGCAGAATGACTGGTTCAGAAAACAGGACAGGGAAAACAGCTGGCATATCTACCGCAATATCCCGTTTATCATTATCGGGATCTTTACGATCTATTACCTTGCCTTTTGTTACCGACAGTATCTGATGGCTGTTCTGGTGCTTTTGAGCTTTATCTTCTATATGGGTACAGTGCTCTTTGCCCGCAAAAATCCGAAAATGGGCATGCTGATGATGCCGAAAACGATCTGTTATATCTGGCTCATCGCTCTTTTCCTTTAATGATATACAAGGTATCTTGGTTTTGAACTTATCAACCATAGATCTTGTAGATCAGATAATTGGACATCCGATAAGGAAGTATCTTTAACAGTACGACGATCAGTTTATAATCTAAGCCGATCGTATATATAGGTTTAACCTTCTTCTTCAAAGCTATCCTGCAGATCGTTTCTGCAGCTTTTTCAGCACTTACGCCTCTTTTTTCATCTTCTTCCATCTTCTTTACCGATCTTGAGATCCTGCCGTCATATTCTTCATCGCCTTTTATGGATTTTCTTCTGGCAGCGGTAAAACCTGTGGAAGTATCGCCCGGCATGATCGCGCAGACGCTTATGCCAAAAGGCCTCAACTCGTTAGAAAGAGCCAGAGTATAGGAATTGATCGCTGCCTTGCAGGCAGAATAGTAAGCCTGAAAAGGTATCGGGGCCAATGCTGCGACCGAAGATATATTAACTATCCTGCCTTTGCTGTTTTTAAGATGAGGAATACACGTTCTGTTAACTTCAATGGTTCCAAAAAAGTTCACCTCAAACTGTCTTTTGGCTTCAATGATGTCTGTATACTCAACTGCACCAGATATTCCAAATCCGGCGCAGTTCACCACCAGATCGATACGGTCTTCTCTGCTTATTATTTCGTTGATTGCTTTAATGATGTCTTCGCTTTCTGTAACATCACAATCAATATGGATCAATTTTTCTCTGTTCTTGCTTGTTCTGGATAACTCATAAATCTGATATCCCTGCTTTGACAATCTTTCAGCAACGCATGATCCGATCCCCGAGCTTCCTCCTGTTACGATAGCAACTTTCTTCATAATGTAATAATTATAATTTCCTAATTGAAATGGAGCAAACTTGTACAATAAAATTTATTATTAAACAAATAAAAATCTTGGATTTTTACTCCAAGATTTATCTTTTTTTCTTTATTCCCATTCGATCGTGCTTACTTATTTCATCATAGATTACCTTTCTTCTATATTTCGGGGCAAAGACGATGTGATACTTACAGTTCCAGGCTGTATGAGCCAATGTATTACTTTGTTCAATCATAGTAAAATATAAAAGTCCTCTTTCCTTTCTTCAATGCAACTGGCAGGCTGCAATTGAAGTGTATCGGAAAGAGGACTTTTTATAAATACTATGTTCAACGCTGAAGTTATATAGAACCCCGGACTATCCGGGGGTTTTCGGTAGACAAAAAAGAGGGAATCGTTGATTCCTCTTTGTATCTCATATGATTGATTTTTACTTCATCGGTAAAGCGGAGTACTCCGGATTGTCGAATACGATTTCCTTGATCGTGAAATCGTCGAAGGCGTCATAATCAAATTCATCGTCCGAATTGAATCCCTCTGTCGGTTCAACGCTTACCTTATAGTCCATCATGTCTTTCTCTACAAAAACATAGGCATGTTCTTCCGAGAAGCTGCATCCCATTACTTCATAGCCATCATCGAGAAGATCTTTGATCGTCTTGCCTTCATATAAGGACAGCTCTTCTGCAGAAGGAAGCTCATCAGTAAAGTCGATACAGTCTTCGATCTCGACATCCCTGATCAGACCATAGGCCTGAGCGTCATAATCCTCTGCCGAGAAATCCAGAGCGTTAAAGGCATCGACCGTATCCTGATCAAGCACGCTGGAGAACTGGTAGTATCTGCCGTCTTTCTCATCAATGGCAATCAGTTGAT
>JAFWKS010000008.1 GCA_017511325.1 Erysipelotrichaceae bacterium | reverse complement strand
GGGGCTGTCCAAAAACCTATTGATTGATAATCAGTAGATTAAAAGGGTTGCAGCCCTTTTTCTTTTACTTCTTTTTGGAATTGTATTTATATTTCTTGGCTTCTTCGTTTACTGATTTATTCTTTTTCTTCGAAGCTTTCTTTGAAAGACGTTTGGCACTAGGCTTCTTCTTAACTTCAGGTTTGAGATCATCCGGTGCCTTCCAGTAATCAAGTCTGGCTTTGCCTTCAAAGTATCTGAACAGCTTGCGGATATTGTAGCCAAGATATGTCAGTAGGAATTCGGTCTCGACCTTTTCAAGTGAAGTTCTTCTGAGCCTTGTATAGTTCATGTCTTCCTTGATGACACCGAAGGCTCCTTCGACCTGTGAAGATCTGTTGACTCTCATCTCTATTCCCTTGGGTGTAAGCAGATTCTCAAAAGCTTCCTGTTTATAAAGAATGAGTTCTTCCTGAACTTCAAAGATCCTGAAATCCTCATCCTTGTCGTTCATGAACCTCTTACAGTAAAGCCTGAAGGAACACCCGTTACATCCTTTTATCCTGTAGAAGATACTTCCGGCCTTCTTGGGGTGTCTTCTTTCCATTTCGATCCTGCTTCCAATAAAGCCGTTCAAACAGGTGATCGTTGCGTCTTCATTCAGAAAGTAGCGGTCAGGATTTCTTCCTGATACGTTTCCCTGAAAAGACTGGTGCTTTACATAGTTTTCAATATTGTGTCTATGAAGAAACCGGTAGTTTTCAAGATATCCGTATCCGGCATCGGCACAGACTCTTTTTGGATAATGTCCGAAATTATCCTTAAAAGCCTTTAAAACAGGGATGAAATCATATCCGTCATTTCTTGACTGCGACACATGACAGGCACAGATGATACCTTTGGATACCAATAGCTGCGTATTGTAGGCTGCGTGCATACTGGATCCCAGACCCGCATAATAATCGGCTTTTAAGGTCATGGCTGTGGCATCGTGATCAGTCTTATAATAGGAGTTTCTGCCTTCTCCACAGATCCTTTCCTTCTCTTCGTATTCCAGAGCCTTGATCAGATATTTATTGAGAAGACCGTATCTGTCTTCATAGTATCTTCCCATATCCTTAATGGCTGAGAGTTCACTTATCTTTTCGGCAATAAGCTTTGAAGAGATGAAGCCTTTCTTTGGCACGCCTCTATACAAGCCGACATCATTCAGTAATACCCTGATCTTATCGGAAAGATTATTGTGGTATGTCGTCGGCTTCCAGACGAATTTATACTTATTGGCGTCAGCTTCGAATTTACTGCCGTCGATGAAACAGTCATCAGTATCTATTTTAAGTTCCTCAATAATGGCAGAGGTTATCCTTTTAAAGATCTCTTTTCTGTTGGAAAGGATGAAGTCATTTATGAAGATTCCGAAAAGAGAGTGTCCCGGTCTTTCCTGCTGCATCAGATAGAAATATCTCAGATCATACCTGCATGATGTCTCCAGATCTCTTAAGGTAGGTGAACCGAACGCGAAACCATACAGGATCGTGGCAAGCATATCATAGTAGGAATAATGAGGTCTTCCGCCTTTATCGATACCCGTTTCATCTTTGAAAGGAAACAGTTCGGCAATCTTTGATTTCTCCAAAACATATAGAAATCTGTCCATTTTCTCCTCTTCCTTCGCATCCAGGTCGAAGGAAGGAACAAGAAAAGTCTTTCTGGTGGTAAAATTA
The DNA here is from genome assembly GCA_017511325.1 of Erysipelotrichaceae bacterium. Next base: position 292 of record JAFWKS010000008.1, on the reverse strand, counting down.
AGCATAGTAAAAGTCTCCTGAACAAAGACATTTTACCAAAAGGCGTCCAGGTTCGATTCCTCGACGTCTTTTTTATATCAAAACAATATAAAAAGGAGCTGTAGCTCCTTGAATCTATTGATTATCATTCAATAGGTTTTTGGACAGCCCCTTTTTTGATTAATAGTTGTCTATTATAAGCCGTTCTTTCCTAACAGTTCAAGGAAGTTTTCTGTTTCGTTCATGGTCGTCAGTCTGCTGGTAAGAACACCGCCGCGCATTTCAGCGATCTTTCTGTAGACCTTGGCATCGT
>JAFWKS010000165.1 GCA_017511325.1 Erysipelotrichaceae bacterium | reverse complement strand
TGTTTCAATATGATCGCAAAGCCGTATCTCTTCACTTAAAGGTATCGAATCACTTAAACGTTTCTTTAAACGGAAATGGCTGATCAGTGAACAGAGCAGCAGTATCGCAATGCCGAAGATCCAAACGATCCCTGCAATGGACGTATGCACATATAAAGGATTGACGCTGTTTGTGGGATCCGCCTTAAAAGTCTCGGTAAAAACAGGATTTATAGCTTCATCGATCGGTCTTATTCCGGAATCGATCTTGGGATCGGCTTCGTATTGGACCGTGTATTCACTTAGCGGCTTAGCGCTTGGAATCAAAGAGAGATCTGTTTTTATATCAAACGGAATAATCAGTCTGAAACCCACGAACACCCAAAGGACGATCCTTAAATAAGCCGGTGCTTTCTTGAAAAGGATACGAAGAAAAAGCACTGCAAGGATCAGCCAGCAGGCAGACAGGGAACGGTTTAAGACCGGCAGAAAAAACAGGTCATTCATTCCCTTGCCTCCTCTATCATCTTAAGGATCTCACTGATCTCACCATCGCTTAATTTTTTGTTTCTGGTAAATGCCGCAATAAAAGCCGGCAAGGAACCCGAAAAGCTGTCCTCAACGATCTTTTCCGACTGCAGAGAATAAAACTGATCTCTTGAGATCAGAGAGGTAACGATCCCTTTGTTGTTGACAAACAGTCCCTTCTCGCAAAGGCGTTTGATGACAGTGTGGGTTGTTGTCCTTTTCCATGAAAAAGCAGCATCCGCCAGTTTTACCAGTTCAGAAGTACTGATGGGTTCTTTTTCCCAGATGATATCCGCAAATCTGCTTTCTGCAATTCCCAATTGGATCTCTGCCATGGTATTCTCCTATAGACTACATTATGTAGTCTATTATCATACTACAATATGTAGTCCCTTTGGTCAAGCTTGCCAGACTTTATCATAATCGGTTCGCTTTGGATTCTGATTTCTAGTCAAATCGATCTCGAGATCTTGAAGCATTATGAGAGCCTGAAAAATCTCAAGCCCCCTCTCACAGGACCCGCACAAGTAACGCGATGATCCAGACAACACTTACAAAAAACATTAGTGCCATCAATGCAATACCAAAGGAAGCATATTTCACATTTGTATTGAATGATGTCGGATCAATTCGGCAGTATTCATAATTGACCTTCAGATTTCTTGTAAACAGATAGAGGTAAATAATGCCCAAAATCGTAATAAGAAGGACATTGAAAGAAAAATGACGGATTGTTCTTACGATCTGCATATCAAAGTGTGCATCCATATAGATCGAAAGCATATACAGCAGTATTGATGTAAATACCGGGATCACACCGAGCTTTTTTGCAAGCAGGATTCTCTTGTATTTTGTTTGATACTTATCTATGCTGAGGACAGTCCTGACGCCTTTATTAACGTTTCCGATGGAAAGCTGCAGTCCGTGAATGTCGGCTACTTTCTTTGCAAAATAAAGCCCGAAGCCATGATGACCGTTTGATCCTGATTTGACTTCGAAGATATTCTTCAGTTTTTCTTCTTTGATCGGATCGGCTTCGTTGCAGATACTGATCTTATCTTGATCTATATCTATAGCGATCTCAGATCCTTCTTTTCCATAAGAAACCGCATTATCGATCAGATTGCTGAACAGCTTCTCCAGCAGATTCTCATCCCCGACCATTTTGAAGCTGTCTTTTTCCTTCAGACGAAATGACAGAGATCTTTCTTCTGCAGCCTGAGAGTAATTGTCTATTGCCTTTTTCAGAATATCGTTAAGTTCAATTTCTTTTCTTTCGATCTCGAAACCGGAAGAACCCATCTTGGAGATATCCAGCATATCTGATACCATGCCGTTGATCTCATCGGTCTGATTAATGATCTTGTTCAGGAAATCTTCCTTTTTCTTTTTGTCATCGTTTTCCATCAGGTTCTCCGAATAGCCTTTGATGACCGCCAATGGTGTTTTCAGATCATGAGCCATGGATGCAACGAAAGCGTTTTTGGTATCATCCAGATCCTTCTGTTTTTTATAGGTATCCAGAATATTCTTTGAAAGAAGAAACGAGATCAAAGCAGCGAACAAAAGAATAATGAGATATGCACCCGCAAGATCTTCCATCGCCGCCTTCCAAGGGTGATATGTTGCAATCACGATCAGATTGGCGGTGTTTTCTGTCTTTAAACGATCGTTGTTCAGAATCTGTTTATAGACATAGCGGTCATAAACCAAAAGGGTATCGGTTTCATATTCCTTGGGCTCCATTTCCTTGATACGACCCTTCGCCTTTTCAAGCTCTGCCTGTAATACGTTGTCGTTCTGCCAATCTTTATATCTTTGTGCCCACGCTTCTCTTTGCATTCCCTCGGGAAAGACCAGCAAGACAGATATCCACTCTTTCCCTTTTTTGGATTCATTATGAAAAATCCAGTTTTCTGGCCGATCGGAAGGCGTCTTCGCAAGAACTACAAGCTCTTTGTTTTCATCAAGCCATGCGTAATATGTTCTGTCGTTTAGATAATTAGTTTTGGATGCCCTCTGTGACATGGAGATCAGCTCTTCTTTAGTCAGATAATCCGAAAGATGAATCGTGGAAACTCCTCTATCAAGCTGAAGCATCACCAGTCTGCTGTCATTGATAACGGTTCTTTCGGTGTAGTAATCATAGAGAACCGCAGCAAAATTGTAGTTGTCTTCTTTCAGCTCCCAAAGGCTGGTGGTTGAGTCGACCACCTGTTCCAGATCGAATTCATATAAATGTTTATCGCTCTCACTCTTCCTTGGATCAAAATTCAGTCCGATATTGCCAATGATGTCCTGATATTTTCTTTTGGTCTCGTATTTGAATTCTTTTACCTTTTTCTCTTTCATAAGATAAGTACAAGAAAGGGCCATCAGCAGCGAAAGTGCCACTACACTCACGATCGTTGGCAATACAAGTTTGATTTTCTTATTCATCTTCTTCGTTTTTGAAAGACCAGCCGTATTTCGGATAGGTATGGATCAGATGTGCATCCATTCCCAACGCTTTTCTCAGTTTGCGGATATGATTGTCAACAACGCGTTCATTTCCTTCAAAGTCGTAACCCCAGAAGCGGAGAAGCAGCTGTTCCCTGCTGTAGATCCTTCCTTCGTTTTCCATCAGGAAAAGAAGGATCTCGTATTCCTTTGGCGCAAGAAGACAATCCTTGCGATTCACAAAGACCTTCTTTTCACTTCTGTTGATCCGAACCGGCCCCTTTTCATAGATGTCCGTATAGCCTCTTACTCTGTTAAGGAATGCTTCCGCCTTGGCATAGAGCACTTTTAGGGAAAACGGTTTGGTGACATAATCATCTGCCCCTTGAGAATATCCGGTCAGCTTGTCTTTTTCGCTTACTCTGGCCGTCAAAAAAATGATCGGGCAGGAATAGATCTTTCTGATCTTGCGGCATAAGGTGAAACCATCCGTATCCGGAAGCATCACATCCAAAAAGATCAGATCGATGTGATCCTTTTGAAGTATATCCATTGTTTCCTCTTCGTCCTCACAGGCAAAAACAGAATAATCTCTTCTTGAGAAGAATTCCGTTATGATCTCCTGCAGCATTTTGTCATCTTCCACAAGCAACAGAGTCTTCATATTTCCTCCTTTATTATAAGCTTATGAAAGCGATGTATCCTTTCTGTATCCTTACGCAATAAAATATAGTCTAGCTTTCCTAAAGTGCGATAGATCATCAAGCAATAAAGCAAGATGTCAGCACCACAGAGCAGGAGTAAACCAGAAACAAACAATAAGCACCAGCAATAACACCGGTGCTTTTTATGACGGTTGTAATGATTTCAAAACATCGAGCAAATCACTCAATACATTATCTTTCACACATCTTTTTTACCAGATCCATATCGATGCCGTCTTTCACATAATACGTTCTATCCTTTTCCTGATCATGAAAAACGATGAAACGACTGTTGAATTCGATCTCCCTATATTTATCATCCATCAGATATCGAACGCAGACAGATTCTCCATCAAAGATCTTTGACGCATAGATCTCATATACATCGATCTTAGAAAGATAGGAGATAAGCGTTTGCTTATCTGCGTTTTTATAAAAGATGCCGGGGATCTCAAACCCTTCCTGTCTGACGCCGGTGTTTTCATAATCGATCTTCCCGCCAAAGAAAAGCTTTTCTGCATCCTGCTTATGATATGCCACGCCAAACAGGTCCGGTATCAGCAAGACGATCAGTGCACAGACAGATAAGAAGAAGGCACCCTTTTTTCTTTCCTTAGGCTCAAGGATATTCATGAGCCTGTATTTCATGGATTCTCCATCCGCGGAAAGATTGGATGTGAAACCTTCCTCTTCACCGGCGGAAGACAGGATCAGCTTTCCATATTCCCTTCTTGCCTTTTCATCCGCATCGGTCAATACGATCTGATCGCAGGCAAGCTCGATATCCTGGCAGCACTTCTTTGTCCCCGAATAAATAAATGGATCAAAGAAGTTGAAGGCCTTGCAGATCGCCATATAGAGTTTTGTCATCCCGTCTTCCCTGATGATGTGGACCAGTTCATGGGAGAAGATCATGTCGAGCTCCTCATCACTGTATTCTTTATCCGGCAGGACCAGGATGGTGTTCCTATAAAAAGCGCCTACCGTCATGGCAGAAGAGATCGAAGGCGAAGTATAGATCGGGATACGTTTACTTTCTTTGATCTCGTATTCCTCCTGCTTCTTATTCCATAAGGAAAGGATGCGTTCGTCTCTTAGTTCATAGAGACTTTCATCAAGCTTCTTCCGGAAACGGAAATGAGAAATGATATTGCCCATCAGTATCAGGGAACCGATCACAAACCAGGCAATCATGATATAACGGAACAGCGTTTCATGACTGATGCAGAAAACAAATAAGGGACGAAAGACAGGAAGCGAAGATGTCCAATAGAAATTGAAGTATAAAAGATTCGGCAGCAGCCACAAAGCATAGACTGTTTTTGCCTCATATCTTTTTCTAAGACTCTCAGCAGAAACAGACAGCAGAGAAAAGACGATGAAAGAAGTGACCGCAAAGGAAAACAGAAAAGAGATGCCCTTTAGCAGGATGGTTTCCCTTTCTCCCATGAGCAAAAGCACGAAAGAAGGGGAGAGGATCCTCACGATCCAAGCGGGACTGAAAATAGTCTGACACCTTTCCTTCATCGTGCACTTCTTTTCGATCCTTGAAGAAGCAAAATAGACGACAAGGACGATAAAAAGCGAAATGAACAGCCGGACAAACATCACTTCTTCTCCTCAAGAAGCTTTCTTAATTCACGAAGATCTTCTTTGCTTAAATCGGAATCACACAAGGCATTGGCAAAGACTCTCATATCCCCGTTGCATAACTGTCTGAAGAAAGACGAACTTTGTGATGACAGATAATCTTTCTTTTCTACCAGTTTATAGTATCTGCTTCTTCTTCCCTCTTTCTCAATGCGGATAAAGCCTTTTTCGGAAAGCCTTGTAAGAAGCGTCAGAAGGGTCGTCAGAGCGATCGGATGTTTTTCAAAAAGACGCTCTTCGATCTGTCCCCTGTCGATCGGATCTTCAAGATCCCACAGGATGTTCATGATCTCAAATTCGGAGTCCGGAAGTCTTCTGATCTTTTTCATAAAAATACCTCTACACTTGTAGTACATTTATATTCTACATCTGTAGAGTATTATTCTGCAAGCCTGCCGTAAGTGAATTCAAACACAGACAGCCGTGAGTTGTTTGCCTGTAAGCGGCAAATCCACACACAGTAATTCAACATAATGAATTGAACAAAAGAAAAAACCGGCGTCTTTTGGAGCTTGCCGGTTCGTCATTTGAAATACTGATTAAATAGTGTTTTACAGATAATAGTTGCTTTCTAGAGTTATGGGTATTCTCCTTATTAGTGACTTTCACCTGAAACATCAGTCCGCGAAATTAACGCTGACCTTCACATAACCGTCGCGCTGACTAACCCTCGTAAAATCGGCATCATTGTAGCTGTCGCCCATCAGCTCCTTCAGTTTTGTCTTTGCTGCTCTAGCATCAAAACTGGATGCTGCGGTAGGTGCGACATACTCGCAGACTACGCTTGTACCATCTTCAAAATTTCTGATAGCCAAGCCGTAGTTCTCCTCTGCTGGTTTCTATTTTATCAGTTTGATGTAATTTCTTCTTGCATCAACAACGTGATATAACATTACTTCTTTTTTTTCATGGTCGACTTTATAAAAAACCAAGTGGTGTTTTGCCACTACAAGAACTCTGTATCCTTGCTTTCTGAGTGTCGCATTTCTTGGAAGTGAGCCGCTTTCAGGAAAGTCGGCAAGGATCATTGTTCTCTCTTTTATCTCATCAAGATAATCCAGGGCGGTCTTCTTGTCGCCCGAGACTGTGGCGATATGTAAGACAATCTCAAAAACTTCATCGTCGTACTTGTCGGTGTTTCTTACTGTATAAGCCATTTATAACTCCATCGATTCGATTTTCTTGCGGATCGAGTCATAAGTTTCAGATGCTAAAGATACTCTTCCTTCTCTGACATCGGCTTCGGCTTCGGCCAGGTCTCTGTAAAGCTGGAGCTCATCCATCAGCTCGTTGTACTTTTCGTAGCTCATAATGGCTGAATCGCCTTTGCCGTTGACGGTAAGGATTGTTGCGGCGTTTCTCTCTTTGCATTCTTTAATAACTTCGGTATATCTGTTTCTGAGTTCTGACGAGGGTCTGATGAGTTCGCCCATTGCCTGTTCCTCCTTGATATATCAAAATTATATCATATTATTGATATATTTATCTACTATCTGAATTTATAGTCTTCTGTCGTTTCTAAAACCGGCTGATTTATCTGTGGGATACAGAAACGGGGGAAATGTCTTCTGCCATTTGTTTTGCTGTATAATATGCTCTATAAAGAAGATGTGAACAATACTGTTAAGATCACTAAAGGATTCAAATACCGCATATATCCGACAGCAAGCCAGGAGCAACAGCTGGAACAGATCTTTGGTAACGTCCGTTTTGTCTATAACCATTTTCTGAATATAAGATCAGAGAAGTGGAAGAACGATCATAAAGGTATCAGTTACAATGAGACTTCATCTCTGCTTACCGAGCTCAAAAAGAAAGAGGAATACGTGTGGCTGAACCTGTCAGATTCCATGGCTCTGCAGGAATCCTTGAGAGATCTTGATCGTGCTTTTCGGAACTTCTTCAGGAAGAATAACGACTACCCTGTATTTCATTCCAAACATGATAAACAGTCCTACAGAACAAGGAACCAGAACAACAGTATCCGTATTGAAGGAAACAGGATCACTCTTCCAAAGATCGGCAGAATCAAGATAAAGCTGTCAAGACAGATAAAAGGGAGAATACTGAATGCCACCATCTCCAGAACAAAGACCAATAAGTACTTTGTTTCTTTGTGTTGTGAATATGAAGAAGATATCAGATCCAATGGCGGTGGTGTTATCGGTATTGATGTCGGCCTCAAAGAATTCTACACCGATTCCAACGGCACGGTCGTTGATAATCCAAAATATCTTGTCAGGTATGATAAGAAGTTTCTTAAGGAACAGAGAAAACTGTCCCACATGATCGAGATGAATATTGAACACTATATCGCAAACAGAGTTCCTGTTTATAAGAAACCGCTGTCTGAATGTAAGAACATTCAGAAACAAAGGATTAAATTGGCTAGGATCCATGAGAAGATCTGTAATTCCAGATCAGACTTTTTGCATAAAGTATCAATGACACTGGTGAAAGAAAACCAAATCATCGCTGTTGAAGATCTGAATGTAAAGGGAATGATCGCGAACCACAAGCTGGCAAGATCTATAAGCGATGTGTCTTGGTCAGAGTTTTACAAATTGCTTGAGTATAAAGCAAACGAATATGGAACTCTTATCATCAAAGCTCCAAGATTCCATGCCTCCAGTCAGATCTGTCATGTCTGCGGCTATAAAAATGTTGTTGTCAAAGACCTGAAAATCAGGAAGTGGACCTGCCCTATTTGCGGAACAGATCATGGAAGGGATCACAATGCCGCAATCAATATTCTGAATGAAGCTTTGAAGATACAGGCTTCAGCATGATCAATTAAATTAACCTCACACTGTACCGTGGGGCACACGGGAACAGTATAAACATAGCCTGAGGACTGAATAATCGTGGATGACCGTCAGTAATGACCTAAAAAGCGATCTCAGGATGAATCAGGAATCCCACGACTTCAGTCGTGTGGAGTGTCAACTCAATCAAATTCAATCTGTCATTATAAGTACAGACAGATCATATGTTTATCGCCCGCACATGGGAAAGCCACATGTGGGCAATCGACTTAGTTATGAAGAATTGAAAAAACCGGCGCCTCGTAGCGTTCCGGTTCCTCATTTGAAATACTGAATAAAAAAATTTTACAGATAATGGTTTGCTTAAAGCAGAAAAGAAAACAGCTTTACTGTTCCTTGCGTACCAGGGATTTGATTACTTCCGATGCCTGAGAAACCGTCAAATCTTTGAGCGATCCAACACCGTAATAGGCAAGGATCTTGCCCTCCATATCGTGATTGTCTTTCAGCATCTCGGCGATCTTTTTTACCTGCATTTCATCTGCCGGTTCTTTGACAACAGTTGTGCTTGCGTCAATAACGTTGGAGTTATCGATCTCCTGCTGTTTCTCGTAATTTCCGCTAAATTCCTCTTCGGTGTACAAACCGGAGAAGTCTTTAGGGAATGCTTCTCTAAGCGCAGCTACTTTGGCACATTTGTTGATCATGACCGCAGGCATGGTTGCCCAGTTGGAGATGAACTTGGTTTTGTCGTCCTTATCCGTCTTTGCGTATTCTCTCAGATTGAGCGTTACGAATTTCGGATATTTTTGCGATTTGCGGTAGACTTTTGCCCAACCGCCGGCAAGCTGATATCCAGAAGGTACAAACGTACCATCAAGATACTTAATATCGCCGTTCGGAGCGATGCCGATGACACCATCCTCAATTCCGTCGAAATCAGGGTTCGTTGCAGCCCTTTTGATGAAGAAGTCCTTACCGGCAAAGATATTTGCCTTGTTGCCGTACTTGACGATGTAGGCTTCTCTGGTGAAAGGATTGAGCTTCAGTTCTCTGCACATG
>JAFWKS010000164.1 GCA_017511325.1 Erysipelotrichaceae bacterium | reverse complement strand
GGTAGTCGATGACCTTGCTGTCTTCGGAGTTGATGAAGAACTGATACATCTCATAGGCTGAAGTCTTGTTTATATCAAGCCAGATAGCCTTGCCGTTGGTCTTGCCGAACTTTGAACCGTCAGATTAGGTCAAAAGCGGCATAGTGAAGCCATAGACTTCCTTGCCCAGCTTCTTTCTGACTAGTTCAATACCGGCAGTGATGTTGCCCCACTGATCCTGGCCGGCTACCTGCAAAGTAACGCCTTTGTTCTGATAGAGCCACATGAAGTCGTAGGCCTGCATCGTCATGTAGGAGAACTCAGTGTAGGTGATTCCTTCATCTAGTCTTCTTCTGACGATATCCTTGTTCAGCATGTAGCCGATATTGAAATACTTGCCAACGTCTCTTAGCCATTCGATGTAGCTGAAATTCTTGAGCCAGTCATAGTTGTTTACGACTTCAAAACCGAAGATCTTTTCAGCCTGAGCTTTCAGACAGTTGAAATTGTGATTGACTTCTTCGACAGTGATCATCGGTCTTTCAGCATCCGGTTTAGGATCGCCGATAAGTCCGGTACCGCCACCGACCAGAAGGACAGGATTGTGGCCTGCTTCCTTAAGCCGCTTGGAAATAAGAAAAGACGAGAAATGACCGATGTGCAGAGAATCACCGGTAGGATCGGTACCGATATAGAAAGTCATTCCGCCTTTATTCAATAGATCTTTTAATTCCGGGGAAGACTCATCCTTGATCAGTCCACGCCACTTTAATTCTTCATATATACTCATAATTAATCTTTTGTTGTTGCCTTAGGCGAATAGATCGCGTTGAGGCATTTCTCCTTTTCTTCTACCTGTTCATCTTTCAGCATCTTGGTCATCAGACGCATTGAGATAGCACCCAGATCATAAGCCGGTACGACATATGAACTGATCTCCGGACGTACCGAAGAAGTGTACTTGCTTTCATTCATGCAGATGAGTTCCATATCTTCCGGGATTCTGATGCCGTGTCCTGTTGCCGCATTGAGAGCTGCCAGTGCCTGAGAGTCTCTATTGGCGACGAAGACCTTGTTTTTATGTGATTTGAAGTATGACTTCAGGAATTTGTATGTTGAACGGTTGTCTTTTGAGACTTCGATATAGCCTTTGTATTCCTTGCCGAACTTCTTGAATGCTTCTTCGGCACCGGTGCGCATCAGATTGGATACGACGTCGTTGCGGTGATCCTGCAGGATGGCAATATCCTCGATGCCTTTCTGCAGATAGGATTCACAGAGTTCATAGACAGCCTTCTTGTAGTCGACGAAGACTGAACAGATGTTGTCTGATGAAACGCGATTGCACATGACGACCATCGGAATATTGTATTCTTCCAGCAGTTTAACCGAATCATCAAGATCCTTGTCGGCATAAATGATGACGCCATCGACTCTGGCCTTGATCACATCATCGATGATCTCCTTGATATCAGTGACACCTTCGGTAATGGTGTGCAGGTATACAGAGTAGTCATAGATCTTCGCAACATCACATAAGCCGTTGATCACGCGCCCTGAAAAAGAAACGGAAGTTGAAGGGATTATCAGGCCGACTGTCGTCGTCTTTGATAGAGCCAGCCCCTGCGCAATGGCATTAGGGCGATAGCCTAGTTTTTTGATGGCTTCCTCGACTCTTTTCCTGGTCTCCTCCTTAACAACACTCGATCCGTTTATGACACGGGAAACGGTTGCTAATGATACATTCGATTCTCTTGCTACTTCATAGATCGTTATTTTTTTCATTTACGTACCTCTTTAGGCCGCAGCCAGTCATCCAGCACTTCAAGTGCCTTTTTAGTGACTTCACTTCTTTCAACTTCTGTCTTCTCTTTTTCCGCAGAAGCTTCCTGTCTTTCGAATTGCTGATACTCTATCTTGCCATCATCGATCAATCCTTCGATGTCATCCTTGGTTTCAGATTCATCCATATCCGTTGCATCCCGTGCATCTTCAATATCCGTCATGTCTACCAGTCCTTCATCATCTGAAACAGTCAGTGTTTCTTTAGCCTTGATAGAATCTTCCACTTCTTTTGCGTAAGCAGCTTCCGCTTGCAGGTCATCTATTTTCTGAATCGCTTCGCTATATAAAGAATCCGCTTTTTTTCTGATCGTCTCAACAGCTGAATTAAGTTCATTCTCATCTGCTATCGCTTCAGACAGATCGACAGATTTTTCTTTGACATTGTTCAGGATGCCGACTGCCTTGTTTCTGATCAGCATAGCTTTTTCATTTACACTCTGGTCGACAGAGGAAACGGCCAGATCAAGTCCTCTGATCTTTTCATCAAGATCAGCGGTAAGTTCGCTCAAATATTCATAAGCTGTATTGTTGTCTACGGTTATCCTCCGATAATATCTTCTGGGTTTACTTCCTTCAATTCATCATCAGTTTCTTTTTTTGCCGGCTTGACTTCGTTGACATAAGCGATCACTTTATCCTTGATCTCACCGGCATTCTTGACGATGAAGTCCTTGGCCTCCTTGGCTGCTTCAACTGTTGCATCGGTAGCCTTGTCCACAACATCGGACACTTTAACTGCCGTATCCAAAGGTGCCTGAAGTTTTTCCATAGACTGATCTAAAAGATCGATTGATGGATGAGTCTTTATCAGTGTTGCATTGGCACTTTCCATTACCTTGATCATCTTTATCAGCAAGAT
>JAFWKS010000163.1 GCA_017511325.1 Erysipelotrichaceae bacterium | reverse complement strand
TGTATGTTCCTTTAAGAAGAAACCGATCATGAAATTTGATTTCTTCAGAATGATGGTGAAGATACAATACAGAAACAGAATGAAAAATTAAAATGTTTGAAAAAAGATAATAATCTTCAATTCTTTCAAAAAACTCAGTTGTTCTACTACAAAAGAAAAGATGTGATCCTACGTTTACCCGTACACCCAGCCTCAAGTGGCCAGGAGGTCACATCCTTTACTAAGTCAAGTATATCATTAACATTATTTATTGCATGGTATATTCCATAAAACTATATAGTATTTTAATACAATTTCGTTAGTCAAAAGTGTCGTCAAAAATAAAATACAGTATTCAAAAATATGCATAAACACTAGCTTATTTGACATACGTCCTACTGACTCTTAATCAGAGGGTCTAGGGTTCGAATCCCTAGGGAATCACCATTGATTTCAATAAGTGCGAAAGCACTTTTTTATTATTCAAAACAGCAACTTATCCATTCATATAATGATCGTCTAACAGAAAATCCCTGACTCCGATAAAAAGGATCCCATTCTTATCCCTATAAGGCATAATGTGATCTTTCACTACGACCATCTTTGTAAATGAATCTTTTACTTTTATCAAAGATTTTATTTCCTGTTCCATTTTTACTTCCGTATCTACGTTCAATGCAGACTGAACATAATAAGTATTGGTTGAAGAAGAAGCTATGAAATCAATTTCCAGCTGTGAAGAAACCCTTTTCCCATCTTTGCCTGCATGCCTGTATTCCACCACTCCGACATCCACCGTATATCCTCTCATAAGCAGTTCGTTATAAATAATGTTCTCCATAATATGGTTTTCTTCATTCTGTCGAAAATTCAACCATGCGTTTCTTAATCCGACGTCAGTGAAATAATACTTCAAAGGTGTATCCATATACTTTTGCCCTTTGATGTCGTAACGAACAGCTTCATTGATAAGAAAAGCTTCTTCAAAATATGACAAATACAGTTTTACCGTTTCCGAATCGATCTTTTTATGTTTCAGAGTATCAAAGAAGCTGGATAATCTGCTGGGGTTGGACAAAGATCCCACAGAAGAAGCAATGATATTCAACAGATCATCAAGTTCTTCCTGCTGCTTTCTGATATCATGTCTTTCCATCACATCCTTCAGATAAGTATTCTTGAAAAGATCCTTCAGATAATTGCTTTTCTCTTCGTGCGTTGTTAATTCTGTTATTCTGGGTAATCCTCCGTATGTATAGTATTCCCGCCATGCATCTTCTTTTTCTCCCGAAAAAGCAGTACAGAATTCTTTAAATGAAAGAGGCCACATGCGGATCTCATCCCCGCGGTCTCTAAACTCTGTAACGATATCACTTGATAGCATCTTGGAGTTGCTCCCGGTAACATAAAGGTCGATGTTCTTGATTTTCATCAGGCTTAAAAGAACATCCGTGAAACCGATCCGATCCGTTACCTCGGGATCATCGATCCACGGATTTCTGATTGAAACGACCTCCTGTATTTCATCCAGGATCACATAATACATATCCTTATCCCTGATCAGAGATTTGACACGTTCATCAAGTTTCAGCGGATTTCGATACTTTGCGTTTTCTGCATCTTCCAAAGAAAGCCTGATGATATGATCTTCACCAACTCCTTCTTGTCTCAGATGATTATAAAAAATTTCATTTAAAAGAACCGATTTGCCACATCTTCTCAATCCGGTAACTATTTTTATCTTTCCGTTTTCTTTCTTGTTGATCAGTTGATCTAGATACTTGCTTCTTTGAATCATATTAATCGTCTTTCTATGGCAAAATCCATCATTTTCCGATTAAATTATATCGAAAGATGGTAAAATCTTCAATAATCATAGAAATATACTGGTATAAACCAGTATTTTCCGATTTATTATATTTTCAATCTAAATGTATTTTGTCGTAAATCTGTCGTATGAAAAAGGCACCTGATGCCAAAAGTACCTATGAATACTATGTTGTTTGAATTATTCCCCGCAGGCTCTTAATCAGAGGGTCTAGGGTTGAAGTCCCTATGGAATCACCATTGATTTCAATAAGTGCAAAAGCACTTTTTTTGTTTTATATGTGCCAAATAAAAAATGTGTATCAGCAAGAAAAAATACGTAGATTTTTAATCAGAAATAAGCGCATCTTCAGCATTTAGAAAGCTCTTAAGTCTGATATGCCTTACAGTGCTGGTTGAATAATCGGATTCATCATTGGTGATTATGACTTTCTGGTGTCTATTATCTATCCTGGCAAAAGCACCAAATTCCCGTTCATAAGCTTTTTCTTCTGCAACAGACAAAGCAACTTGAACATAATATATTTTCCCTTTCTTTTCAGCGATGAAATCTATTTCTTTACCATTGTTGTCAAAGACTTTCAGATCATAGTTACGGTACTTAAGCTCGTTGAACACGATATTTTCGAGATTATGAGAAAGATCATATCTATTCCCCATGACCATGATTGAGTTCAATCCTACATCTTCGTTGTATAACTTCTTATAAAATTCAAGTTCTTTCTTTGCTTTCGTTGAGTATTGCTTAATTTCATCGATAACATAAGCTTCTTTCAGATAATCTATGTATTTGATGATTGTGTTTAATGAACAAGAACCATAGTTATCGTTAATGTATTTGTGGATTGATCGCGCCGAAAAGATTCTGGCGTTTGAAATAAGAATATATCTGACGATATTGGCAAAAAGTTCACTCTTCCTGATGCTGTATCGGTTGATCAGATCGTTTATAACGATCGTATCGACAAGATCATTGAGATATGTTTTTGTCTGTTCAGTATCACTAAACTCAAAACGATTTGGAAAGCCTCCCCAAATCATATAATCTATAATACTTACTTCCTTGTTAAGTTGCTTTGCATATTCAACGATTTCCTTGTATACAAAAGGCGTGATTTTGAAAGAAACATATCTTCCGGACAGTTCTTTAGTAAATTCTTTTGATAAAAGTTTGGAATTGGAACCTGTAATAAAAATAGAATTATTCTCCAGTCTTAAGGAACGGCACGCATCTTGCCAACCATTTAAGACCTGTATCTCATCAAAAAACAGATATGCTTTCCCTTGTTTTCTGTTTTCATCCACATAAGCAATAAGATCATTCGCATTTCTGATAGTGCTTCTGACTGATAATACTTCGAAATTCAGATAGATCACATTATCTGTTTTCTCGTTGATCTCTTCCATGATCTGTTGCAATATGACAGACTTGCCACATCTTCTGATTCCTGTAATGATTTTGATCAGATCTGACTCATAGAAACCTCTGATCTTTTTTAAGTAGTTTTCTCTTTTTATCATTTTCTTAACCTTACAGTATCATTTTACTGAACTTTTCTTCTATAAACAATGATTTTATTCATTATTATTGAACATTTTTAATAAATTTAGAAAAACTGTTCATTAGAAATATAATTTCAATACTCGTAATTCTGTCGTATGAAAAAGGCACTTGATTCCAAAAGTGCCTATGAATACTATGTTATTTGAATTATCCCCATC
>JAFWKS010000162.1 GCA_017511325.1 Erysipelotrichaceae bacterium | reverse complement strand
GCCGTCTGCAAGACAAAGCTGCCAGTCCTGATAGGTCTGGGCCTTTACAGAAGCAATCATCTGCTTTAAGAAAGCCTTGTTGGTATTACAAATAGGGACGATTATGCTGAAGGTCAGCTTTATAGGAAAAACAGTCCTTTTCTGCGCATCCAGATCTTTCCTGTCAAAGAGATTCCACAGATATGTCTCAAAGTCCTGGTAATTTCTCTCACCGAAAGTCTCACCACGGACGATCTTTCTTGTAAAGTTCAGCGGGCCATTGAATAATGGAATCTTTTTCAGTTCATCGGTCAACTTCCTTGGGACACTGCTCAGTTTCCAGAAAGTGGAATCTTTAATCTGCCGGTAGCGATAGTGTTCATAGTCACCTCGATTGCGGGCAATAACCAGCTCTTTTTTCAGTTTTCGGCTGATTAAGTATTTTGAGATGTTTTCCTGCATTTTTTCCTGCAGTCCTGCTATCTGATCTTCCCTGTTTTTCAGCTGCCTTTCGAGTTGTTTAAGACGCAGTCTGTCTTCATCGGTAAAATTGTTTTGTTTTATGATCCGCTCGTCTGTATCAGCGGTTTCAACTGTCTCCGTTTCTTTTTCCAGCTGACCGTTTATGATTTTATGATAAGCATCAACGATGCTGTCAGCTATTCTTTCAGGGTCATGCCTTGTTTTAGCAGTCTCAACCTCGTTTTTTGAGATATTAAGCAGAAAATCATCATCATTCGCAACTTCAGCAATCAGAAAAGCGAGGCTGTGGGCTTCGTTATAAGGATAAAGCATGCCGCTGAAACGATCCTTTATCATGTCTGCTGTGCCGCCAACGTCAGAAGCTATTACCGGAGTACCGATAAGTTGAGCCTCACAGATTGAATTAGCTGAATTATCAATAAGTGAAGGGTGTACGAAAAGATCGGCTTCCTGTAACTCAGAAATCACTCTCTGACTGTCGATCATGCCAAGCAGTACAATGTTCACATCATAATGACTAATACCACTGATTTCTTCATATCGTCCGAAATAACTTGGATTACCTGCAACACGCCACTCAAAATCCAATCCGATCAGTTCCTTCAACATCAGAGCGGTCCTTAAAATGATTTCGTTGCCTTTTCGATCATCACCCGAAGAGATTGTGACTATTCGAAGTTTATTCTGTCTTTTAGGCTTCCAGGTACCAGCGGCTTCGTATATGCACTGATGAATAGATTCTTCAATATGGAAATATGAAGCCAACGGCGAATAATAACGGACGATCCTTTTATCCCAGTTCGTCCGACCGAAAAAGAAGCGATTTACATCCATAACTTTTCGTTCGAAAGAACTTTTCAGGACTTCAAGACGTTCTTCTGTAAGGTCTGAGCTGTCCTTCTCATATCTGCCTGAGAAAAGCCGATCGGAATTAACTACGGTGAGGTCTTTTTTTCTATCTCCTTTGGCAGAAAAATGATAGATGCCATCAAGCTGCTGAGCATAGATCTCATAAAAGCCCATCATATGGATTACAACCGGAATACTGGTATCCTGAGCAATAAGCCCATAAGGCCACTCTGTTCCAAAACACTGGATGATGTCGGGATGATAGTCGCCAATTACTTTTAAAAGTTCGTTGCGCGCTTCTTCCCATTGCACAAAAATAGATTGAATAGAAAGATCCGCTTCCAGCGGATAGTATATTATATTGTTTTTAATGAAACGATCCCGCCTTGATCCGTTGCCATATGCGATAGCAATCTGTACTTCGTTTTTCTTATACCTGTTAAGAATCGCAGATGTTCTAGTTACCAGTCCATCGTTATCAATCGGCTGTTGATCACAATACTCTGCAATGATCAAAAGTTTAATCATTTCAGAAGCACCTCTTTTCATTCAACATATCTGTAACAACAGTTAATAATGTCCAATAAAAACGCATGATTATATTTTACTCTTTTACACTTACATTTTTCATCTAATGAGTTGATGCTTTTTTATTGCTGACATAGTATGTATCATATGACCCCACCCATCTGATACATTTATGTTCCAGGGTCCATGTTTCATATGGATGCCTTTTGAAACATGAATTGACATGTATCTTTAGGGTATCCCCTACTGAAACATCCTGTGAAAAACACGATCATCCGGTTGATGATTATTTAAAAAAATGCGGATTATGCTGTTTAAGCTTATATCCGCATTCTGTTTTGTATTTGCCTGCAATTATTTACCTGCAATCGTGTCTTGGTTTAACCCCAATTGCCACTATCGGTCCAGCTGTTGCCTGCATTATATGCATCATTATATGCTATTATTTCAGCATGGCTTTTTGCCGGTCTGCCTTGTTCTTTAAAGAATATTACAGCCCAATGAGCATATCCCATTTCTAGATCTTCCCCTGTAGATTTAAGTTTATAGCCATCATTATAGATATAACCCCAGCGATGATGTGTCTTTT